>CAKTUT010000007.1 GCA_934621665.1 uncultured Oscillospiraceae bacterium
GCAACTCCGACGTGAACGCCGTTGTCAACGGTATGTTCGCCGAGCTGCTGGCAGGCTCTGTTGACGGCGCTGGCTTCGTTTCCGGCGTACAGTCCCAGCTTCAGTAATTTTTCGCAATTGACAGGCGGGAGGGCATAAGCCCTCCTGCCTGAAAGCAGGTACGAGTCCAGACGCCTGCGGCAAAACCTTTGTACCGCCCGCGGCGGTGCGTGGAGGGAGAGAGTAACATTGAAAAAAAGACAAACGTTTTTCATTTTGGCGTCCATCGGCCCGGCGGTTATCTGCTTTCTGGTTATGTTCGCGTATCCGCTCATCCGGACGTTGCTGATGAGCCTCAATCAGCTGCCGGCAATCAGCAGCGCTGCTTCTGAATGGCAGTTTGTTGGACTGGACAATTATATTGGCCTGTTCAAAAATAACGTATTTATTGCTTCTCTTAAAAATATCGGCATCATCTGGCTGGTTGGCGGCGTTCTAACGCTTGGCATTGCACTTTTGTTTGCCGCGATCCTCGCTTCCGGCGTCAAGGGCAAAAAGTTCTGGCGCTCGGCAATCTATCTTCCCAATACCATCTCGGCAGTCGCACTGTCTACCATGTGGCTGCAATACATCTTCCAGAACAAGTTTGGCCTGCTCAAGCAGCTGTTTACGGCGCTTGGCTGGACGGCGCTGGCGAAGATCAACTGGACCTCTCCGTCGTGGTTGTTCTGGGGTATGTTGATTTCCTATGTCTACGGAAGCGTCGGCTACTTCATGCTGATTCTGCTGTCGGGCATTGAGGGAATCCCACAGGATATCTATGAAAGCGCCAAGATTGACGGTGCAAATTCCTGGGTTAAATTCTGGAAAATCACGTTCCCGCTTCTGCGGAATGTTATTCGTACCTGCATCACGCTCTGGACGGTTGGCGCGGTTAACTTCTTCGTCTGGGCAAAGATGTTCTCCACGCGCATCAACACAAAGACCATTACGCCTGTTTTCTTCCTGTATGAAAAGGTATTCGGCGCAGCCGACTCCGGAAGCGTCCTGGATATCGGTGCAGGTGCTGCCGTTGGCGTTGTGGTGGCGCTGCTGGTGCTGCTGTGCTACCTGATTATGAACAAGGTGTTTAAGGAGGAGGCGCTGGAATACTGATGAAAAACAGAAAAAAGCTTACCGGCGCGCGCGCGGTTGGATTGCTGCGCTACATCCCGCTGATCCTCTGGGTTGCGTTCTTTGTGTTCGCGTTCGGCTGGATTGTGCTGGCCTCGTTCAGCACCACAAAGGAGATCTTCTCAAACGGCCTGCTGCAAAGCGGCTTCCACTTTGAAAACTACACCGGCGTGTGGGAGCGCAACCACGTTGCGCACTACTTTGCAAACTCCCTGATTACGACGGGTGTGCCGTGTGTGCTGATTATTCTGATTGCCGCGCCTGCGGCCTATGTGCTGTCAAAGAAAACGTTCTTCGGCAGAAAGCAGACATTCAACGCCTTTGTCGTCGGCATGAGCATTCCGCAGGTTATGCTGGTTATCCCGATCTACTGCTGGTTCGTCAAGGCAAATCTTGTCGGACATTTGTCCACGCTTGTGATTTTGTACACCACGCTGAACTTGCCGTATACGGTGTATTTCCTCACGGCGTTCTTCTCCACCGTCCCGACGGCGCTGGCTGAGGCGGCCATGATTGACGGCTGTTCGGAGATGAAAGCCATGTGGAAGGTGATGATCCCGATGGCTTCGCCCGGCATCATCACCGTGACGATTTTTAATTTCATGAACATCTGGAATGAGTATTTCATGGCGCTGATTTTTGCCAACGGCAACGACAAGATCCGCACGCTCTCCATGGGGCTGCAAAACATGATCACCTCCATGAAGTATACCGGTGACTGGGCGGGGCTGTTTGCCGGCGTCATCATCGTCCTAGTTCCCACGCTGATTTTGTACCTGCTGCTGTCGGAAAAGATTGTGGCCGGTATCACGGGCGGCGCAGTAAAGGGCTGAGGCAAAACCATTGCGCTGCGGCGGATGATGTGGTAAAATACCGATCAGAAATGCTGCGGCAGAATCAGACCTGCCGAAATACAGTTAATTTGCGCGGACAGCCGCGGACGCCGTAGAGCTTTCGGTGCCCCGCAGCTGTCCGTCTGCATTTTGGAAAGGAAACCCTACGATGAAAAAACGGCTGGCAATTTTATGGGTGATCGCTGCGCTTTTTGCGTTGGCGGCGTGCAGCGCGCAGCTGCCCGCGCCCGACACGGAGCAGACGCAGGAGCAGGAGCAGATCGTCCTGCGCTTTTTCCACTATCAGGGCGAGGCGGAGGAGGCCTATAGCCATGTGATCGCCGCATATGAAAAGGCGCATCCTAACGTAAAGATCAAAAGCGAGTTTTTAAATTCCGAAAACTATAACTCCACGCTCGACGCGCGCATTGCTGTGCAGGACTGTCCCGATATCATCGGCGTACATCCCGGCTACGCGCAGGCGCTGCCGCTGGCGCGGGCGGGCTACCTTGCCGATTTGAGCGGCCAGCCGTGTCTTGAAAATGTGCGCGAGTCGGAAGCGGAAACGGCCAGCCTTGCGGGCGGCATCTATGCCGCACCGATTGATCTGACCTATATCTGTACGTTTTATAACGAGGACATCTTTGCACAGTATGATCTTTCCGTGCCGGCAACGTGGCAGGAGTTTCTGGATGTGTGCCAGCGGCTGAAAAACGAGGGCATTACGCCTATCTCGCTGTGCTATAAAGATACGTGGATTCAGAGCCTGATTCCCTATGCGCTTTCGGCAACCACGATTTATCGCGAAAACCCGGATTTTGACCGGGAAATGGCAGAGGGACTCCGTCATTTTAACGGCCCGGAGTGGGAAGAAACCATGCAGATGCTGAAAACGCTGATCGACAGCGGCTATGTGACGGAAAATTATCTGCAAACGACGTATGACCAGCAACTCCGCGCGTTTGCAAACGGACGCGCGGCTATGATGGTCATGGGCTCGTGGGGGGTGTCGATGATCCGCAGCATGAACGCCGCGTGCAATTTCGGCCTGTTTATTCTCCCAGCATCAAACGATGGCGATAACTGGATCCCGTCGTCGGTCGGCGGTATGCTGGCTGTGAGCGAGCAGAGCGAGCACAAGGAAACAGCAATTGACTTTTTGAATTTTTTCCTGACAAACGACGACGTATACCGGCAATTTTTGCGGGAGACCGGAAATCTCCCGGTAAAGACCGGCTTCAGCGCAGGCTGCGATCCGGTACTGGAGACGCTGATAACGGACATCTCGGACACCTGTACATTTTTGGACGTGAACTGGCCGAGCGGATTGCAGGCAGTGTTTTTGAAAACAGTGGAGGAGATTTCGACGGGAAGAGATATTCCAGATGCACTGAACCGCCTGGATCAGGCGTGGGCGGAAACTTACGAAAAGGAAGAATAACCGATGGAGAACGAGAAAATGCAGATAGAACATGAATTTCCCTGTCGTGAGGCAGCACCGGTCTGGCTGCCGGATGACAGTCAGAAAAATCGTTATGCGCAGTTTTTACAGAAATTCACGTGGGACGGCGGCGATGCGCTTAATTTGACGCTCAGCTGTGACAGCCGTGCGCGGGTGTGCCTGAACGGCGCTCTGCTCGGCTTTGCATTCTATGACGGAACGGACGAGACCAGCTGGTATGAGACGATTGACCTTTCCGATGCCGCAGTCAAAGGCGAAAATACGCTTGAAATTGAAGTGTGGTATCAGGGCGTGTCCAGTAACTGCTATACAGCTGGACGCGCAAACGTGATTTTTGCCGTGACACATGCGGACGGCACATGTGTGGCTGCCAGCGGTGCGCAGACGCGCTGCCGTGTGGATACGGCCTACCGCGCTGGTGTAGTGCCGACCAACCAGATCGGCATGATCTGGTACTATGACCAGACGGCGGCGCCGCAGGCCTATGTCCCGGCGGCGGTGCTCTGCCCGGACGGTCGGCAGTATGCACCGCGCCCGATTGCGCGTCAGGTGCTCTCTGCGCGGCAGCCCTCCAGGGTTTGCGCGCACGGCTATCTGCTGCCCGGTGATTGCGAGCCGTTCGAGTCGGCATTTTTGTCGGCACAGGGTAAGGGCGTGCAGCTGGATACTGGCAGAGACTATTATGAAATCTGGGACTGCGGCGAGGAGTCAAGCGGCCTGATGGAAATTGAGGTTTCGTCTGCGTCCGGCTGCCGCGTGGAGCTTGGCTGGGGTGAGCATCTGGACGATCTGCGTGTGCGCAGCCACATCGGAAGCCGTATTTTCCAGACTGCTGCGACATTTGGCGTGGGAAAACACTGCTTCCGCCACGACTTTCAGCGCATCGGCATGCGCTATCTGGAGGTGCACATTCATCCGCTTGGCAGCGGTACGGCACAGTGCCTGTATGCGGGCGTGCGGCCGCTTGATTATCCGGTGACGGAGCGCGGCGCGTTCCGCTGCGCCGATCAGCTGCATATGCAGATCTACCGTACGGCGGTGCACACACTGCGGCTTTGTATGCACGAGCACTATGAGGACTGCCCGTGGCGCGAACAGGCGCTGTACGCGATGGATTCGCTCAATCAGGCGGTGTGCGGCTATTACTGCTTTGGTGAATATGAATTTGCGGCGGCATCGCTGCGGATGCTGGGCAGGGGAATGCAGCCCGATGGTTTTTTGGAGCTGCATACGCCCGGTAAGGAGATTGTCACCATTCCATATTTTACGTTCATGTGGGCGATTGGCGTGCGAGACTATTTGCGCTACAGCGGCGACCGGGCACTCATCCGTGAGCTGTGGCCGAGCATCCGCCTGACGGCACAGCGCCGTCTGAGCGAGTGTCAAAACGGCCTTTTGCCCGTTCCGACGGATACAAAGTACTGGAGCTTTTATGAGTGGAACGATCTGATGTCGGGCGAGCCAATCTATCGTGACGCACCGCTTGCGCCGCGCATTGACGCGCCGTATCAGATGTTCTTCCTGCTGTTTTTGGATGCGGCGATTGAGCTTGCCGAGGAGCTTGGCGAAAGCGAGGACGCGGCCATACTGCGCCGCGGCTGTGTGGAGGCGCGCCGGGCGTGCCACGCCATGTTCTGGGACGCGAAAAGCGGCAGCTATTGCACGTTCGCGCACGAAAAAGACGGCGCGTTCCATGCGGAGGACGGCGCGCGCAGCGAGCTTGTGCAGGCACTGGCTGTGCTGTCGGGTACTGCCGGACAGGCAGAGCGCGAGCGGCTGCTTCCGGCGCTGGCAGCGGGAGAAAATGACTGGACGCCGTGTACGCTCAGCATGATTCGTTTTAAGTATGAGGCACTTTTGGCACAGCCGGAGCGTTATCTTGACTGGGTGTTTGCGGATATCGCGCGCATCTGGGGGAAAATGCTATACGCGGGCGCAACGTCATTCTGGGAGACGGAGGACGGTGCGGACGCGTTCGATCAGGCGGGCAGTCTCTGCCATGGCTGGTCTGCCATGCCGGTCTATTTCTACTATGCCTATGGTCTTGGCGTGCGTCCGGCAAAGCCCGGCTTTGCGCAGCTGGCCGACAGCGCGCGGCGGATGGACGGCTGCTCTGGCAGCGTCCCTACGCCAGAGGGAATGATTCATGTGGAAACGAAAGCAAAGTGAAATCCGCTTTCCGCTGGAGCAGAAGCTGCTGCTGGTTGTCATTCCGCTTATTGCGGTGTCGCTGCTGGTGGTGAGCATGCTGATCTACCGTGTGGCAAAGCAGAACATCCAGAACAAGGTTTCGGAGTATATGGAGCAGTATCTGGTACAGCTGTCGTCGTCGATTGACAACAAGCTGGAAACGTCGATTCAGCTAAACGCACAGCTGTCAGTCAACGCGCAGCTGACGGAGATCTTACAGGGGTATCACAGCGCACCGTCAGATGAAAAGCTCAACTACCGGCAGGATGTGGAGAATATCTTCATCACCATCATGAGCATCTATGATAACATCCGCGGCATCTACGTCTTTGACAACTACGGAAACGAGTTTTACCTGCGCAACCGCTCCGGCATAGACATGGAGCTGCTGGAGCAGGAGGGCTGGTATCAGGAGGCGCTGGCGCGCCGCGGCGCATATGTGCTGTTTCTTGACCGCCGCGGCGGCGAGGACGATACCACCATCGGCATTGCCCGGAGCATTGTGAACATCTATGACCGGCAGAGCTATGGTGTGGCGCTGGTGGAGATTCCCTACAGCATTCTTGATGAGACGGTCTATGGCAGCACCGGCAGAAGCGACTTGCAGCAGGGCGCGATTTTTATCGGCGACGAGCAGGGCGAGACGATCTACGCCACGCAGTCCGACAATCCCTATCGTGACGAGGGGACGGGCGAAACGCCGCCTGCCGGGACGGCGCAGACGCGCGTCTTTACAGTGGACGGCGAGGAGATTATCCGTATTACCTGCGTTTCGGCCAAGACCGGCTGGAAGTATGATTATGTTTGCGAGATGAAGTATCTGATGCGCGACATGGCGCAGATTCAGACAATCATGCTGGCGCTGGCGCTGGGTGTGCTTCTGGCGGCGGTGTGCTTTTTGATTGTATTCTCGCACAAGACGTTCCGACCGCTTGGCGAGCTGGTGTCGGCCATGCAGCAGGTGAAAGAGGGCCGCTATGCCGTGCAGGTGGCCACGGAGTCAAGCGATGAGTTTCACTATCTTGGCCAGACATTCAATGAAATGGCGCGGAGCATTGAAGAACTGATTCAAAAGGTCTATTCCGCGCAGCTGATGCAAAAGGAAGCGCAGCTTGAGGTTCTTCAGCAGCAGATCAACCCGCATTTTCTGTATAATACATTTGAGACGATGCGAGGTATCGCACTGTCGGAGCACAACGAAAAGGTTGCCGATATCGTCAAGAACATCTCGGAGTTTATGCGCTACAATATGTATGGCACAGATGGCAGCGCGTCGCTTCAGATGGAGCTTCAGCACGTGACAAACTATATCCGAATTATGGATTACCGCTTTGACGATAAGATTTGTCTTGATACGCAGATTCCGGAGCAGATGCGGAAGCTTTCCATGCCGAAATTCACGCTTCAGCCAATTGTAGAAAACGCGGTGCTGCATGGCTTTACGGAAAAGCGGGTGGACTGTGAAATCCGCATCACCGGGCAGGTGCAAAACGGCACGGCAAAGCTCCGGATTATCGACAACGGCTGCGGCATCGGCACGGACGCGCTGGAAAGAATCAATGCAGATCTGAAAGAGCAATATCAGCCAGGACAGTCGAGAAACGGCCGCATCAGCATCGGTATTTACAACGTGAACAGCCGCTTGAAGCTGAATTTCGGCGAAAAATATGGCGTGCGGCTGTATAGTGAGGTTGGCGTCGGCACAACGGCGGAGATTGTATTCCCGGCGGTGATGCAGGATATGGCGGCAGACCCTGCGGTGCAGCTGTGGATGGCAAGAGGCGGAAAGGAGGCCGGCAATTCATGAGGGTGGTGATTGCAGACGATGAGAAATTTGTGCTGGTAGTGCTGAAAAGCGCGCTGCAATCGGTTCGCTTTCCCATTGAAATTGTAGGCGAGGCGCTGGACGGCGACGAGGCCTACCGGCTTTGCTGCGAGAAAAAGCCGGAGCTTTTGATTACGGATATCTGCATGCCGCGCAAGGATGGCCTTGATCTGCTTGCAAAGCTGCGCGAAACGCAGCCGGAGCTGCCAGTCATTATCTACAGCGGCTTTGATAATTTTTCGTATGCGCAGAAAGCCATCCACTACGGCGTGGAGGAGTATCTGCTCAAGCCCATCGACGAGGAAAAGCTGGAGCGGGCGATTTCTGATGTGATGCAGCGGCGGAAGATGCTGTCGCAGCGGGATAAAATGGAAAACCGCAATCGTCTGCTGGCGCGGTGTCTTGCGCAAATTGCGTCAGGCAGCGCGGGGCGCGCGTGGCAGGATGGCGGCGATGAGGATGTACGGCAGTTTTTGGCAGGCACGCCGGCGTGTACGCTTGTTATGCTCCGTCTGCCCGGCGGGCAGGCGGGAAGTCAGGAGCAGTGGCGTGCGTGCTTTGCGGAGCATACGCCGTATGCGTGGCACATGGACGCGCCAGAGGGACGAATTACGGTTCTGGAGACGCAGGACACGGCCGGAGCCGCGCGCCGCGCGGCGGATGCCGTTTGGAATGGGAAAGCGTATCTCTGCTGCCAGCAGGAGCTGTCACGGCTTGTGGATGACGGCACAGAGCCCGGCGAACAGCTGGCGCAGCTTTGCACAGCACTTCGCCGCGCGGACGATACGCTGCAAAGCTGGTTCTATGGCGGCGAAATGCGCGAGGGTGCGGTTTATGACAATCATCCGGAGACGAAAGAAGCCGAGCAGTTCAACCGCGGCTATGCCGACCGGATTACAACGGCAATTTTGCTTGGGAAAAAGGAGTATCTGGCCACGCTGCTGCGCGACTACTGGCAGGCGCTTTTGAAAGCGTACCCGGCGGGGAGCCCGCGCTGTCTCAAGCGCGCGGCGTGGGAGCAGATGAACCGCCAGATGGCGGCGCTCAAGCTCTCGTGGGATGCCTGCCCGCAGGCCGCCGCAGCGCATGACGCGTTAGCGCGGCTGCTGACGGCAGAGCAGGTGCTGGAAAAGCTGCTGACGTGCGGCAGCGAAATTCTGGAGCTGCAAAAGAAATGTACAAACGCAAGTCCGGAGGAAAATTTGCGCGAGGTTATTGACAAATATCTGCATGAGCATTATCGTGAGGATATTTCGCTGGATCAGCTGGCGGATTATCTGCATTTTAACTCCAGCTACACGAGCGACCTGTTTAAGCGTATCTTTGGAAAGCCGTTTGTTTCCTATCTGACGGCGATGCGCGTGGAGACGGCAAAGGTGCTTTTGGACAGCGGAAAGTTCAAAACCTATGAGGTAGCCGAGCGCGTGGGATATCAGGATGAGAAATATTTCTTCAAGACGTTTAAAAAGGTGACCGGCTTTACGCCGAAGGAATACCGCAAGCAGCATATGAAGCAGTAACTGCCGGATAACTGCATTCCGGCGGCGCTGTAAACTGTAAAGGAGAAAAAGAAGATGAACATTCTGAAAAAAATTCAGCAGAAGCAGGCAGATCTTTTTGCGCCGCCGGTTACCATTGCGTTTCTTGGCGACAGCGTGACGCAGGGCTGCTTTGAGGTGTATCTGACGAGCGAGGGCACGGTGCAGACCGTTTTTGATCCTGAGCATGGCTATGTAGCGGACGTGCGGCGGCTGTTTGCATTGCTGTATCCAAGCGTACCGGTTCAGTTCATCAACGCAGGCATCAGCGGCGACAGCGCGCCGTCTGGGCTGCGGCGGATGGAAAGCAGCGTCCTGGCATATCATCCCGATCTGACAGTGGTGTGCTTTGGACTGAACGATGTGTGCCGCGCTGATGAGACGCAGGCGGAATACACGTCGGCGCTGGATGCGATTTTCAAAAGGCTGCAGGATGCGGGCTCGGAGATTATCTTTATGACGCCGAATATGATGAATACGCGTCTGAGCGAAAAGCTGGCTGTGCCGGAGATTTGCACTGTGGCGCACGATACGCTGAACGTGCAGGAAAGCGGCAAGCTGGAGCGGTATTTGGAGGCGGCAAAGACGGTCTGCGCGCAGCGCGGCGTGCCGGTGTGCGACTGCTACGCCAAGTGGAAGCGGCTCAGCGAAAACGGCGTGGACACCACAGCGCTGCTTGCCAACAGCATAAACCATCCCAGCCGCGAGATGGCATGGATGCATGCCTATTCGCTGGTTGAAACGATGATGCGCTGAAAACAAATAAAAGAACGCCAGACGCATGGAATTCCGTGCGTCTGGCGTTTGCTGTAAAAGACCCGTAAAACGAGAGTGGAAATCCGTTTCCACTCTTTTCACTTTTGCACGTTGTGAAAAAGCAAAAAAGAAAGGAAAAGAGAGAAGTATTTCAAAGAAGAAAGATGCAAAAATTTTCAAGCGCCGAGAAGTTGTAAATATGCCGAAAGTCGGGTTAATGCCGACGGTGCTTGCATCTGAAAGTAAAGAATCGGTCACATTTAAACAGGTGTCAAATGATATGCTTGAGCGCTCTATCCGCCCGGATCTTTGCTGCCTGACATACAAAGGTCTTTTCTGAGTGCGTTTTCACGACACTGTTGATGAACGTGGAAATCCATGTTTTCGGAAAGGAAGATAGTGTGAAAGAAACCCATCAGGGGTTTCTTTCGCGTTCAATTCCCGCCCGCAGGCGTCGCAGTCTGCGCGGCAGACTGCGCACCAAAAAAGGAAGACACGCATCTGCGTGTCTTCCTTTTTTGGTGCCGGTGGTGGGACTCGAACCCACACGAGTGTTACCCCAACGGATTTTGAGTCCGCCTCGTCTACCATTCCAACACACCGGCAATTAACTGCCAACTATTATAATACATCTGGCGCAGGAATTCAAGAAATTTCTGCGCCAGAGGCAAAAGTTCTCAAGTAGGTTTTAAGCAATGATTATTCAGACTCATGATTTTTCATGCGGTCACTCAGATGTTTGCTCAAAAGTGCCAGAGACGCGGCCATGTTCTCGTTCTGCACCAGAATGTCATCCGGTACGTCCAGATGCTTTGGCGCAAAGTTCCAGATGGCGCGGATGCCGTTTTCAATCAGCAGGTCGCAGACCTTTTGCGCGTGTTCGGCGGGGACGGTGATAATGCCGATGCGAATCTGGTGCTTGACGCACACGTCGTGCAGACGCGACAAATGCAAAATGGGTTTGCCACTGTTGGTTGTGCCGATGAGCGCGTCGCTTGCGTCAAACGCGGCTACGATGTTGAGACCGTATTCAGCAAAGCCGCTGTAGCCAAGCAGTGCACGGCCAAGCTTGCCCGCACCGACCAGAACGGCGTCGTTTGTATTGCCATAGCCGAGAAAGCCCTCAATGTCGCGGATCAACGCCTCGCGGCGATAGCCGATTTTTGGACGGCCTCCGTGGCTGACCATAGCGAGATCCTTTCGCACCTGTACCTCGCCCATATGCAGCGCCGCGGCCAGCGCTGTGGCGGAAATGTTGGCAGGACTGTCGGCCGGCATAGATTTTAAGTAAGAAAGATAGGTTGGCAGACGCTTTAGGGTAGCGCGGGAAATCTCTTTATCCGCCATGAATATAGCTCCTTTTATCGGTATTAAATACTGATATAACTATACCATATGCGCGGGCAAAATGCAACCATTTACTGTATTGCTGTGTATGTAGGTGATGTCAGGAGATTTGGCGCGTGATCTCGCGGCGAAGCCGCACCATAATCCGCTTTTCCAGACGCGAAATGTACGACTGCGAGATGCCCATCAGCTCGGCCACTTCCTTTTGCGTCCGCTCCTTGCGTCCGCCAAGGCCAAAGCGCATGGAGACAATCTGCATCTCGCGCTCGGGCAGCCGCGCAAGCGCCTGCCGCAGCAGCTGGTGGTCAACATCGTCCTCCATTGGGCGCATGACAGTATCGCCGTCCGTGCCAAGCACGTCCGAGAGCAGAAGCTCGTTGCCGTCCCAGTCGGTATTGATCGGCTCGTCGAGTGATACCTCGGCCTTTTGGCCGGAAATTTTGCGGATGTACATGAGAATTTCGTTTTCAATGCAGCGCGAGGAGTAGGTAGCAAGCTTGATGTTGCGGTCTGGCTTGAACGTCCCTACGGCTTTGATCAGGCCGATTGTCCCGATGGAGATGAGATCCTCAATGTTGATACCCGTGTTCTCAAACCGCCGCGCGATGTAGACGACCAGCCGCAGATTGTGCTCAATCAGCGTGTGCTTTGCAGTCTCGTCACCCTGCGCAAGGTGGGAGAGTGCCGCTGCCTCTTCGCCTGGCGACAGCGGCGGCGGCAGCACGTCGCTCCCGCCGATATACATCACCTTTCCGGGCTTTAACAGCCCAAGCCAGCAAAGCAGCTTCCGTACATCCACTTTCATATCCGTCATATTATAAAACGCCTCCTGTCAGTGCATTATAGTTTCCGCCGTCAGAGACCGGTGTTGGGGAAAACGCGGCCAGGACCGAAAATGGCCGCCCGTGCGGTTTTTGCGCCGTACAGCGAACAGCAATCAAAAGTCCGGCGCTTACGCCCACCGCGCGATAGGGAATCAGGCGGAAGCGCAGCGCCGGATATTGCCTCGCCAGAAGTGAGAGCAGCTCATCGGGCGGCTGTGTGCGCCGCGACGGAAGCGCGGCCTCCGGCAAAAGCTGCGCCGCAGCATCCCATCCGACAATCAGCACGCGCTCGTTTGTAATGGGATCGCGCAGCGTATTTCCGGTATCGCACAGAGCGCGAATCGGGGCGCTGCGTTTGTCAAGCGTAAGCGTCAGTGGCGTAATTTCCTGCTTTCCATGCAGGCACAGACATGAGAACACCAGATCGCACACCAGATACGCCAGCGCCGCCAGGAATAACAGCGCCGCCAGACTGACCGGATAATACGCGCCCGATGGCAGCACCACAAGGCCGCTCCCAAGCAGCTGCACCGCCGCCAGCACCAGTCCTGCGAAGCAGCAGCTCATGCCAAGAAACAAGAGCCCAAGGCGGAGTGTCTGCCGTTTTGCGCCGAACGCACATAACAGCATCATAACCAGCATCGTCAGCCGCATCGGCCACGTCTGCAAAAAGCCAAGTGCCGGCAGCAGCGCCAGCACGCCATAGATGCCGCCAAACCCAGCAGCCAGAAGCAGCCGAGCACGGTGTATTGCGCCGCCGCCAAGGCGCACGCTTGCCAACAGCAGCAGATAATTGACCGCGCTGTTCAGCAAAAACAAAATATCCGCATAGACCGTCATGCGCTCACCTCCGCCTCTGGACAAAGTATACGCCGCACGGCATAAAAAACAGGTCGCAATCCCATAGCGGATTGCGGCCTGTTGCTCGTCCGGATTCGCCGCAGTGTGATGCTGCGGTACAAAATAACCGGAGATGATATGCTATTTTCCGGAAACCTCCGCGCCGCCGCGCAGAATATGGCGGATGCTTTTTTCCGCCTTGCTGCGCGGGAGCATCACCTCATGTCCGCAGCCGCAGCAGCGCAGGCGAAAGTCCATACCCGTGCGCAGCACCTGCCACTGGCTGCTGCCGCAGGGGTGCGATTTTTTCATGACCAGAATATCATTGAGCCGTACATCCATTGCTGTTGCCAACTGCCCGTGCGGGCGTCCTTTCCGTGTTATTTTGCGGCGCTGCCTTTGATCTCATCCCAATAGCGCTTTGCCGCCTGTTCGGTTTTGTTGTCGCCGTACTGGTAGTATTTCCGGTCGCGGATGGCGTCCGGAAGATACTGCTGCCGCACCCAGTGGTGCGAATAGCTGTGCGGATAGAGATAGCCCTGCTCGCGCTCAAAGCCGGTGCCGTCGGCGTGGACATTTTGCAGCTCCCGCGGCACAGGACCGGTTCTTCCGGCCTTGACGTCGGCAATGGCCGCGTCGATGGCAAGACAGCCGGAGTTGGATTTCGGCGCGGTGGCAAGCAGAATCACCGCGTCGGCCAGCGGCAGACGCGCCTCCGGCATGCCGAGCTGAAGCGCGCTGTCTACGCACGCTTTGACAATCGGGATGGCCTGTGGATAGGCAAGACCGATGTCCTCGCACACCGAGCAGAGAATCCGGCGGCACGCGGCCGGCAGGTCGCCCGCCTCCAGAAACCGCGCCAGATAGTGAAGCGCCGCATCCGGGTCAGAGCCGCGGATGGATTTCATCAGCGCCGACAGATCGTCATAGTGCTCGTCACCGCCGCGGTCATAGCGCATGGCTGCGCGCTGCGACAGCGCCGTTGCGTCGTCCAGCGTCAGATGAATCTGCGTCTCGTCGCGCCGCCCGGCCGAGAAGAGCAGTTCCATCGCGTTCATCGCCTTGCGGATATCGCCGCCGCAGGCTGCGGCGATATGCTCATATGTGCCGGGTTCTACGTCGGCGGTCAAACCGACCTGCTTTTCCAGATATGCGCTTGCGCGCCGGATGGCCTGCATTGCGCCCTCGGGCGAAATGGGCTTGAATTCAAACACGGTGCTCCGGGACAAAATCGCGTTGTAGACATAGAAATACGGATTTTCCGTGGTGGACGCAATCAGCGTGATTTTTCCGTTTTCAATGTATTCCAGCAGCGTCTGCTGCTGCTTTTTATTAAAATACTGAATCTCGTCGAGATAGAGCAGCACGCCGTCAGGCGCAAGAAAGGTGTCAAGCTGTGCATAGATCTCGCGGATATCGGCAGACGAGGCCGTGGTGGCGTTGAGCTTGCAGAGCTTGCGGTGCGTCTGGGCGGCAATGATGTTGGCGACGGTTGTTTTTCCTGTGCCGGACGGGCCGTAGAAGATCATGTTCGGCACGCTGCCGGAGGCCAGGATCCGGCGCAAAAGGCCGTCGGGCGCGAGAATATGCTCCTGCCCGCATACTTCATCCAGCGTTTTTGGGCGGAGAACGTCCGCCAGCGGCTGATACATATTGCCTCGCTCCTTCACCTTGCGTATTGCTTTAAAATGCAGTTTCCATTATACGCAATATGACGCGCAAATACAAGCACTCGCGGTTGTTTTGCTTCCCTTTTCGGCGCGCAGTGTGGTATACTGTAGAAAAATGCGAAGAGAACAGGGGATGGGAATATGGAAACGAACGAACGCGTCAGCGGGATTCTGACGGCGCTGAAACAGGCGTATCCCGACGCGCTGTGCGCGCTGCAATACAAAAAGGACTATGAGCTGATGATCGCTGTGCGCCTTTCGGCGCAGTGTACCGACGCGCGCGTCAATCAGATTACGCCGGCGCTTTTTGCGCGCTATCCCACGCTTGACGCGATGGCGGATGCGGACGTATCCGAGGTGGAAGCGTATGTGCGCTCGTGCGGCTTTTACCGCAATAAGGCGCGTGACATTGTTCTTGCATGCCAGATGCTGCGTGAGCGCTTCGGTGGAAAAGTGCCGGGGACGATGGACGAGCTTCTCAGCCTGCCGGGCGTGGGCCGCAAGACGGCAAATCTTCTGCTTGGCGATATTTATAACGTGCCGGGCTCGGTGGTGTGCGATACGCACTGTATCCGCATATCCAATAAGCTCGGCCTTGCGCAAGGAAAAGAGCCGGAAAAGGTGGAAAAGCAGCTGCGCGCGATTTTGCCGCCGGAGGAGTCGTCCGACTTCTGCCACCGGCTGGTGCTGCATGGGCGCGCGGTGTGTACGGCCAGAAACCCGGCATGTGAAAAATGCACGCTTCGGCCATTCTGCAAGAGCTATACCGGAGAATAGGAGGGACGCAGATGCAGAGTTTATGTGATAACTGGGAATTCACCGAGCAGTGGTCAGAGACATTTCTGCGCGGCGAGGATGCAGCAGAACCGGTGCGTCTGCCGCATTCGCCGCGGCAGATTCCGCTTCATTATGCGTCGCCGGCGGACTATGAGATGGTATGCGGCTACCGCCGGACACTGTATGTGCCGATGGCGGCAAAGGGCAAACGACTGTTTTTGCAATTTGACGGCGCGGCGCATATCACGGATGTTTATGTAAACCAAAAACTCGCGGGGACGCATCGCTGCGGCTATACGTCATTTCGTGTTGAGATCACGGATTATGTGAACTTCGACGCGGAAAATCAGATTGCCGTCCGGTTGGACAGCACGGAAAACGGCGCAATTCCGCCGTTTGGCTTTGTAATCGACTATCTGACCTATGGCGGGCTTTACCGTGAGGCGTGGCTGGATGTGCGCCCGCGGCGGTATGTGGAGGATGTGTTTGTCACAACGCCGGATCTGACCCATGCGCACCTGCAGATTACGCGCACTGGCAATACCGGCGCGTGCCGCGTACGGATTTTGGACGAGAGCGGCGTATGCGCGGCGGAAACGGTGACCGCTGGAGCGGAGGCATTGCTGGAGGTGTCAGGGGCGAAGCCATGGACGCTGGATGCGCCTGTGCGCTATACGTGCGAGGTGTCGCTTCTGGACGATGGCGGCGCAGCCATAGATACTACGAGCGTGCGGTTTGGCTTCCGCACGGCACAGTTCCGCGCCGACGGCTTTCATCTCAACGGTGAAAAGACATTTTTGCGCGGACTCAACCGCCACCAGAGCTATCCGTGGATTGGCTATGCCGCGCCGGAGCAGTTACAGCGGCAGGACGCGCGGATTTTAAAATATGAGCTTTCGTGCAATGCTGTGCGCACGTCGCACTATCCGCAGAGCCAATCCTTTATTGACGAATGTGACCGCATCGGTCTGCTGGTTTTTACGGAAATCCCCGGCTGGCAGCATATCGGCGACGCGTCGTGGAAGAAGCAGGCAGTAGAAAACACGCGTGAGATGGTGATGCAGTACCGCAATCATCCGAGCGTCATTTTGTGGGGCGTTCGGATTAACGAGAGTCTGGATGACGATGCTTTTTACCGGCAGACAAACGCGGCGGCGCACGAACTTGACCACTCGCGCGCGACCTCGGGCGTGCGGTATCTGGAAAAGAGTCATTTGCTCGAGGACGTGTACGCCTATAACGATTTTTCGCACAGCGGGGTAAATCCTGGCGCAAAGAAAAAGCGCAGCGTGATGCGCGAAAAAACTCGCGCGCTGCTCATCTCCGAGCACAACGGCCATATGTTCCCTACAAAGTCGTATGATCCGTGGGCAAAGCGGCAGGAGCACGCACTGCGCCATGCGCGCGTTTTGGAGGCGGCCATGGCATCCGGTGAGCATGCCGGGTGCTTTGGATGGTGTATGTTTGACTATCCCACGCACAAGGACTTTGGCTCGGGTGACCGCGTGTGCGATCACGGTGTGATGGATACGTTCCGCAATCCAAAGCTTGCCGCGTCGCTTTACGCCGCGCAGGGAGAAAGCCAGCCAGTGCTGGACGTCGGCTCGTCGATGGACATCGGCGACTATCCGGCGGGACAGCTTGGAAGCGTGTATGTGTTTACAAACGCCGAAACGGTGGAGCTTTACAAGAACGACCAGTACGTCACAACGCTCTCGCCGGATGCGTCATCCGCGCTGCCGCATCCGCCGATGTGTGTTTCCGACACCATCGGATGCCTGCTGCAAACGCAGGAGGGATTTGATGAGAAAAAGGCGGCGGTTCTGCGCAAATGCCTCCTTTCGGCAGAAAAATACGGTCTTGCCGGGATGCCGCTTGGCGACAAGCTGCAAATGGGGCTTGCCATGCTGCGCTATCACATGACGTTTGACGATGGCGTGGCGCTCTATGGAAAGTACGTCAGCAACTGGGGCGGTGAGGCCACGCGCTGGCGCTTTGAGGCAAAGCGCGGCGGAAAAACGGTAGCCTCCGTCACGCGCGCGCCGGGCAGTTGTCTGCATCTGGAGGTCAGGCCGAGCCACACGGAGCTTTGCGAGGGCGCGAGCTATGACATGGCGTCGGTTCGCATCCGGGTTCTGGATGAATACGGCAATCCCGCGCCGTATGCGCAGCTGCCGGTGCGTTTTACACTGACCGGTGCGGCGGCGCTTGCCTGTCCAGAGACTGTCTGCGCCGAGGGCGGTATGTGCGGCGCATATGTCCGTACAACCGGCAGGAATGGCACGGCGCAGCTGATTATTGAGACCGACCAGACCGAGCCGGTAACGGTAGCGTTTACGATCACAGCGGCGCGCAGGGAGGAATTGTCATGGAACTGAATTTTTCGGTTGCGCTTGCGTTGAACGATGGACCGTATGCCGCAGTGGGAAAGCAGGCGCTGGAATGTGGGGAGAACCATGTGTGTCTAACGCTTCCGGAGGGAGCAATGCAATCCGTTACGGCAGAGCTGCCGCTTTCTATCGCGGATGGCGAGAAAATCTTCATGAACGGCTATCAGACGTGGACATACTGCCCGGAATACGACGCCAAAAGCCACATCCGCGGGTTGCATGGGCTGCCAAAGATGCTGATCCGCCACTATTCGCTTGACCGCTACGGTGACTATAACTTTGCCGATTATCCAAACCGGCGCGGCGTGACACACGGCGTGAGCTATTGCTATTTCCGCCTTGGTGAGCGCTATCGGCTGTTTGCGTCGCTGGACGAAACGCCGGGCTATACGCTGTTTCAATATGACGCGAAAAGGGAAAAGCTGCTGCTGGTGCGCGATTGTGAGGGCGTGCGCTGTGCAGGCGACTTTCACGTGTTTGACCTGTTCTATGCCGAGGGCAGTGAGGACGAGGTATTTGACGCTTGGTTTCGTGCGCTGAATGTCCATCCGCGCACAATGAAAAAGCTGGCCGGGTATTCCAGCTGGTATAACCGCTATGACAAAATCGACCAGACGGCGATTTTATCGGATTTGTCAGGCTGTAAGACGCTGTTTCGCCCCGGTGATCTGTTCCAGATTGATGACGGTTGGGAACAGGCGGTCGGCGACTGGGAGGCGGACACAGCAAAATTCCCGAGCGGCATGAAAGCTATGGCCGATGCGGCACATGCGGCGGGCTTTCTGGCGGGGTTGTGGCTTGCGCCGTTCGGCTGTCAGGAGACCTCGCGTGTGTTCCGCGAGCACCCGGATTGGATGCTCCAAAAGGATGGCAAGCCGTATCGAAGCGGCTGCAACTGGGGCGGATTTTATTCGCTGGATATCGACAACCCGGAGGCGGTGCGATATTTGAAACGCGTATTTGACCGCGTGCTGAACGAGTGGGGGTTTGATCTTGTCAAGCTGGACTTTCTCTATGGAGTCGCGCCGTTTGGAACGGAAACGGAGTCGCGCGCGGCCAGAATGCAGCGCGCCATGGCGCTGTTGCGGCGCGTGTGCGGCGAGAAGCTGATTTTGGGCTGCGGCGTGCCGCTGATGCCGTCGTTCGGTGTGGTCGATTACTGCCGCATCGGCTGCGATGTGTCGCTGGACTGGGATGATAAGTTCTATATGCGATGGATTCACCGCGAGCGCGTGTCCACAAGACAGGCCATCGGCAACACCATCTTCCGCCGGCAGCTAAACGGCCGCGCCTTTGGCAGCGACCCTGACGTGTTTTTCCTGCGAACGGAAAACTGTAAGCTTACGGATGTGCAGAAAGCGGCGCTGGCCGAGGCGGGCGCGCTGTTTTCGGGAATCCTGCTGACGTCGGACAACCCGGCTGATTATACGCCGGAGATGCGTGCGCACTATCAGGAAATCCTGTATCTACGCGACGCAGAGCAGGTTCAGGTGGATGCGGACAACGGCTTGAAAATCGTCTATACGCTGGACAGCAAACGCCATGCGGTTGTAATTCCCAAATAAGAAAAATGCCCGCGGCAAAGCCGCGGGCATCCTGTTTGATTTAGTCGAAGCGCGGGATAACGCCGTCCAGCTGGGGCGTGCAGGTGTTGGGACAGCGCGCGTCTTCATAGTAGCAACGCAGATTGTCGCGCGCCATGGGGATAGCAAGCGCGGCAGACTCCATGGCAACATTTTCCAGCGAGTACCAGCCATCATAGCCGATCTGGTTGAGAATGCGCATGACGGCCATGTAATTAACTGCGCCGTGTCCGACAATTGTATCGCGCAGATAGTCACCGCGGCGCGTGAGGTACCAGCCGCGCCCCGGCGCGGCGGAAGCACCGGATTTTTTCAGATAGTCCTTGCAGTGCACGTGCACGATATGATTGGAAAATGCGCCGATAAAGTCCTCAGGGGTTTCATCGACAAAGAAAACATTGCCCACATCCGCCACCAGACCAAACGGAACGCCGTCGAGCGCTTCTATCAGGCGCGATACGCCGGACACACCGTTAAAGTAAACGCCCTGGTCCTCATAGACGCACAGCACGCCACGGTCGGCAGCGTAGACGCACAGTTCACGCAGCATCGGCACGACTTCGCGCAGCGCCTGGATAAACGACGGCTCGCCCGCGCGCGGATGCGTCAGCTGCGGATGGATGGTGTGGTGAAACAGCGGCGAGCCCATGGCGGCGGCCATGTCGATGCGCTGCTTCATTTGCGCAAACGCCGCGCTGCTGCCTGCGCCAAGCAGCTCACAGTTGGTGGAGAAGCAGCTGATTTCCATACCAAGGTCGCGGACATGGCTTCCGAGTGCACACGCCTGTGAAACCGTATCCAGATCGACGTTTGGAAATGGCTCTACCGCGCCGAAGCCGTCTGCAGCTACCGCGTCAACAACCTGCCGGGTGCTTTTGCCGGCGTCATACATTGCTCTGTAGCTGCACAGAAAAGCGCTGAGTTTCATGCTGAATCCTCCCACTGTGATGTATTCTTACAGAGATTGTAGCAAATCATGCGGGGTAAATCAACACCATTTGCTTGACACGATAGAAAAAGCACGATATAATCGGCATATGTCGAAATGGAGGAGTACCTATGCCAAGACCGCAGCGAAAGCGCAGAATCTGCCGCGAACCGGCATACTATGGCTTTTCGCCGGACGATCCAACCGGCGAAAGCGAGATTACCATGTCGGTGGATGAATTTGAAGTCGTCCGGCTGGTGGATCTGGAAAAGCGAACGCATGAGCAGTGTGCGCGCCAAATGGACATCTCCCGTACAACCGTGACAGAGATTTACGAGAGCGCGCGGGAAAAAATCGCGGCAGCACTTGTAGAGGGGCGGCGGCTGGTTATTGCCGGCGGAAGCTACCGGCTGTGTGAGGGCGGCGGTGTCTGCGGCAATCCAAACTGCCACTGCGCCGAAAATGGAACGCATGAGGGCTGCTCGTGCGGCTGTGGCTGCGGCTGCGGTTCGAAAAAATAGACTGTAAATGCGATACCGGCATGCTGTGCCGGTATTTTTGCACCCTTTTTGCCTCAAATGCATAGATTACAGGGAGACGTGTGTCTCAATTTCTTGCATGGAGGCAATTATGGCTGATCAGAGAAATTGCTGCAACCAGGAGTATCTCTACCCGCGCATGGCGCGGTATGAATACTGCTGTGACAACGGCTGTTGCTTTTCGGAGATGCCAGGGCGGCCGGTATTCCCGCCACCCATTCCGCCAAGCGGCGGCATAACCGGTCCGACCGGTCCAACTGGAGCAACCGGGCCGACTGGTCCGACTGGAGCAACCGGCCCGACAGGTCCAACGGGTGCAACCGGCCCGACAGGTCCGACCGGCGCGGCCGGAACAATAACACCGGCAGGGGCGGTGGCGAATCTTGCAGATGA
>CAKTUT010000008.1 GCA_934621665.1 uncultured Oscillospiraceae bacterium
GACGTACACGCCGCCGGGCAAAACGGATTCACACTTTATTCCGCCGTGCGCGGCGGAACTCTACGAGGTTTTTCGACTGGCTGAAAGGAAGCCCCTATGGGCTTCCTTTTTTGCGGCAGCTGTGTCTCAGCGGGCTGCTTTTTCTGTTGCGCAAAAAAACGGGAACGCGGAGGCACGGTTGCGGTTTTGCCATCTCTCCTTGCACAGGGGAAGCTTTGCGCATCCCTCTGCTGTTCGATTGACATTTATGGTATACTATCTATACACCCGGCGTCAACTGACGCGATACAACAAAACAGTGAGGTATTTATGCTAAACTTTCATGCGCCGCGCGCGGACGATTACGCGTGGCTCTATCCGATTCTCTCCCGGGCAAAGCTGCCCGGCGCAGACAACACATTTCACAACATGTATTTCTGGGAGTGCTACTATGGCGAGGTTGGTCTTGCCGAGGGCTTTGCCACGCAGCATCTGACGCAGGACGGCGCGGAGGTCTATCTTTATCCCGCCGGTACGGGCGATGTGTCCGCTGCGCTGGAGGCCATCCGGCAGGACGCACGCGAACGCGGCGGCAAGCTCTGCCTGCGCGGCGTGACGGATGACAAGCGCGACGAGCTGGAACGCCTGTACCCCGGAAAATTCACCTTTACGCCCTATCGCGATTCGTTTGACTATATCTATACCGTTGAGGAGCTGACTGAGCTGCACGGAAAAAAGCTTCAGGCCAAGCGCAACCACTGCAACCGCTTTGAGGTCGATCACCCGGGCTTTACCACTGAAATCGTCACGCCGGAAAATATTTTCCGCTGCCGAGAGATGGTGGCAAAGTGGTATGAGCTGCACGAATGGAATGAGCAGATTGAGCAGGAAAAGACAGCCATTGCCCGCGCGTTTGACGCGTTTGAGCAGACGCACATGGACGGTCTGATGCTGATTGAAAACGGCGAGGTGCTGGCTTTTTCCATGGGCGCGCGGATGAACGAAGCATACTACGACGTGTGCTTTGAAAAGGCGTATTCCGCCATCAACGGCGCATATGCCATGATTAACCGGGAATTTTCGCGCATGATTGCGAAAAAATATCCTGAGATTGCATTTTTGAACCGCGAGGACGACATGGGCGAACCCGGCCTGCGCAAGGCCAAGGAGTCGTATCAGCCCACGCTGCTGCTGGAAAAATTCATTGCCGAATGGCAGGAGGACGCATAAATGCGTTATAAACGTGCGCAGAATTCTGACATTTTGCAGCTTCGCGCGATTTGGAAGCAGGCATTTGGCGACACGGACGCGCAGATTGACGACTTTTTCCGCATCGCCTATCCTGCGTGCATTCCCTTTGCCGCCTATGATGGGGAGCGCGCGGCTGGAATGCTGTTCGCACTGCCGCAGACAATTTTCTGCGGCGAGACGCAGCGCGCGGGCGCGTATCTGTTTGCAGTGGCGACGGACGAGGCTTACCGCCGTCAGGGTGTCTGCCGCGCGCTGATTGCGCACACGGAAAGCGTACTGCGCAAGAAGAATTTTGCCTGCACGTTTCTTGTCCCGGGCGACGACGGCCTTGCGGCCATGTATGAAAAACTGGGATATCGCGGCGCGGTGCGCGGCGAGACGACGCTTGACGCACCGGCGGCGGCAGGCGCAGCCGAGGCAGTGGATGCAATTGCCTACGCAGGGCTGCGCGAGACGCTGCTTTACGATACGCCGCACGTGCGCTATGAAAAGGTCTGGCTGGACTATGAAGCCGCCGACGCGGAATTTTTCGCACTGCATCTGGGCGGCAGCCTTGGCTGCGCCGCTGTCTCGCACCAGCCGGACGGCGCGGTGCACATTGACGAGCTTCTGCCCGACGCGCGGTATCTGCCCGCGCTGCACCAGACGATACAGGCCGCGCGCTATGTAATGCCGGAGCGCAGCGAACCAATGGTCAAGTGGCTGGACGAAAAGGCTGCCGTCTGGCCGACGTTCCGAATTGGATTTGATTTCGCATGATTTTCAAAGGAAAGGGCTGCCAAACGGCAGTCTTTTCCTGAGCTGTCAGGAAACCGCAGCGATTTTTTCTTTCAATGATCGTAAAAAACTTTTTAAATCAAGTCTCTGGTTCGATTTCTTAACGGAAAATGCCATAATTTGAATGAAATTCTGTGCAATTTTTGTGCAATTTTCAGCAGAAAAGTATTGCAATTTCTGACAAAATCCGATATAGTTAGGATACTCCGGCAGATATTCCTAGAACTGCCATTTTTACACAGGTCGTGTTATTTTTTTCACTTTTTGAGCGTTTCTCTCCCCAAAACAATCACGAATGATCGTATTATAATCAGTTTCAATCACATTTCTTCAGGTTTCTTGCTTGCAGGAGGGGCTATTATGGCCGAACAAAGCGAATTTAACCTTTCTTCCGTCCTGCGGATTTTACCGCAGGCGGCGTTCTGCGTTCGCGGAAACACAGTATGCTTCGCAAATGATGCAGCACAGCAGCTGATGGTCTGCGACGGCGCGGCAATTACCGAATACCTCGACACGGATATTTCCCTGGACAATTTACAAGACGACGCAGCAATGACGCTTCCGCTGCGCCTTTGCGGTCACACGCACAGCGCCACATGCGTCCGCCGCGGTGAACTGACGCTTTTTGTCGCGGAGACTGCGCAGACGCCAGCGATACAGCCAAGCACGCTTCTGACGCTTTCGCAGAATATACGCACACCGCTGACAAGTCTGTTTACAGCCTCGTCGGCGCTGTTTCCCATGCTGGAGGAGCTGGAAAATCCGGAGCTTCAGCGGCAGATGTCGCTGATGAACCGCGCAATGTATCAGCTTCTGCGGCTGAGCGGCAATCTGTCGGATATGCGGGCGCTTTTACTGGACGAGCTGAAGCTGCAGCGCGAAAAAGTGGAGATCATCGGCTATTTCTATGCGCTTTTTGAGCAGCTGACGCTGCTTTGCCGCGAGGCGCACGTACAGCTGCGCTACAGCGTGCCGCAAAAGACCTTTTCCGGATGGCTTGACTGCCGCCGGGTGGAGCAGGCAGTTTTGCAGCTGTTCAGCAACGCCATCAAGTTTACGCCCGCGGGCGGCACAATCGACGCACGCCTGACGCGCAGCGGCGACAAGCTGGTTTTGGCGCTGAACGACGGCGGCGAGAGCATGGACGATGGAATGCTGTGCGCGGCGTTTACGCGCTATGAGCGCGAAAATCCGCTTGGCGATCCGCGCTGCGGCGTGGGCTTTGGGCTGCCCATTGTGCGGCACATCGCGCAGCTGCACGGCGGCGCGCTGATCCTTTCAGCGCAAAACGGCGGCATGCATGCGTGCATGTCACTTTCGATCCGCGCGCCGAAGCCGTCAGAGGACACGCTTCACAGTCCTGTCGCCGCCATGGACGACGCCGGCGGCTATCGCCGGGAGCTGATCGGCCTTGCCGACGTGCTCCCGCCGGAGGCGTTTGATTCCAGCGCAATCAATTAGTTTTTCTGCCGCCGGAGGGGATGCCTCCGGCGGTATCTTTTCTGTTGACAGAAAAGGGATGCATTGTTGAATTGCATCTATTTTTTCGTTTATACACTTGTAGGGGGCGATGCCTACATCGTCCCGCCAGCATACACTGTCTTACGGTAATCCAGGGTGTATCCGGGAATTTTCTGGGCGGATGTGGGCATCCGCCCCTACAGGATGCAGCAAATTCGGGGCTACGGGCGGACAGTGTCGTCCGCCCGTATAGGGTGCACATTTAAAAGGCGGCTATGGGGCAAACGCTCCACAGGGAAGCTCAGGCGTTGAGATGCTCGGCGAGGAGCGTGCGAACCTGCGCGGGGGAGACGCCGAGGACGAACGCGAACTCGCCGAAGAGCATCTCTTCGGCGGCTTTCCAGCTGCGAAGCTCGGTGGAGTTGATGCTGCGGCGGGATTTGGAAAGAAGCGACTGCTTTTGGTACAGCGTTTTACACAGGCGGGCAAGGCGCAGGCAGGAATGCTCGGCCAGAACGGAGCGGTAGTAGGTGGCGGCCTGACGGCCGTCGGCGGGGACATCGTCGAGCGGGGCGAGCGCAGGCAGCTGCGGCATGAGCGCATCAAGCTCTTCGCGTGAAATGACGGGCCGCATGACGATTTTTCCATCGACGGGGGCATAGATCGCGCCGCCGCGATAGTGTGGGGTGAGACGGTAGTATTCGCGAGAACGGTCGAGACCCGAAAGCGCAGGATGGCCGATTTCCTCGACGCGGCAGACACCCTCAGCCCCGTAGACAACATATTGACCGACTTTAAACATGATATGGCGCTCCTCTCATTTTATTTTTCGGCAGCTGTCCCGACAGGGATGGCTGCTTTTTTGTTGTATGGAAATGTGCAATTTTCTCTATTTTTATTATAGCAGATATTTTTCAAAAAAAGTAAGAAACGTTTTTGATTGTTTTTAAAATTGTTGAAAATGACGATACGCATAAGGAAATTGTATGGAATATAGCTGATAAAATGCGCAGCGGCGCATCGTATGCAGAGATGAAAAAATTGACGGTTGCCAAAAGAGAAGCAACAACGGGGACATTTTGCGGCAAGGGTGAGAAAAAATCCGGCGGGAGTGAAGGGAGGCGAAGCGATGAACGAAACGGCAATGGCAGTACTTGGCGGAAGCGCGGGCGCGGCACTGGTGACGGGAATCTGGTCGCTGGCAGAGTATCTGCTGCGCAGGAAGGACGAGCGGTCGGAAAAAAAGGATGCACAGCGGAAAGCGCTGAAGTATATGATGCTGTATATCATCCAGGAGCGCGCCAAGGAGCACATCCGCGAGGCGGCGATCAGCATGGACGAGCGGCGAAGCCTGCACAGATGGCACACGCTGTATCATGAGGGACTGGGCGGGAACGGCGACGCCGATACGCTGATGCGGCAGGTGGACGCGCTGCCGCTGAAAATGGAGGGCTAGGATGAAATTATTTCGCAAATGCAGGCAGACAAAGGGGCAGATGGCGCGGTATCTGGTGTGCTTCTGTGTCCAGTGTCTGACGGCGACACTGATCTGGGCGGCGGGGATCAAGACCGTAGGGGTGATATTGGACAGGACGGTGGAAATCGGAGAGGTATTGAGCTTTGCGGGGGCGGCGTTTGGCGGAGAGCTTTTGATGCTGCTTTGTAAGCGCATGCTGGCGAAAAGCGGGAAAACAGAGGATGAAAGCGCGGCGCAGTGAGGCGGCGCGGACGGCGAAAGGAGCGTAAGATGAAAGCGTTTTTGAAAAGGCTGACAAGCAGAAAGTTTTTGGCGGCGGCAGCCGGTGTGGTTGCGGGGCTGGCGATGATTTTTGGTCTGGATGAGAATGTGATTGCAACGGTGTCGGGCATGGTGACGACGCTGGGAAGTCTGATTGCGTATATTGTGACAGAGGGCAAGGTGGACGCGGCGGCGGTTTCACTGGCAGGAAAAGCAGAGACAAAGCGGGAGGCATAACATGCAGAGGCGGACGATTCTGGCGCACAGAGCAAATTACGGTGGAAAGCGGCAGTGCGGGATTTCGTATATCGTGATGCACTATACGGCAAACGACGGCGACAGCGGGATGTCAAACGCGCGGTATTTTCAGCAAAAGCTGAACCCGCCGGTGAGCGCGCACTATTTTGTGGACGACTGGGGCGTGACGCAGACTGTGCCGGAGGAGTATGTGGCATATCACTGCGGCGCAAGCAGCTACCGTCATCCGGCGTGCCGGAATGTGAATTCGATTGGCGTGGAGCTGTGCGACACAAAGCGCGATGGAACGGTTGCGCCGTCGGAGCAGACGCTGGAAAATGCGGCGGAGCTGGTGCGGGAACTGATGGAGCGGTATGCGATTCCGGCAGAGCGGATTGTGCGGCACTATGACGTGACGGGAAAGCTGTGTCCGGCGTATTGGGTGCGCAAGCCGGAGGGCTTTGCGGCGTTTAAACGGCGCGTAATGGAGGGACAAGAGATGGTAGAGACGAGTGAACTGATGCTGGACGGGAAAAAAATCCGCGTGGAGCGGATTTTAAAGGACGGCGTGAACTATATCAAGCTTCGCGATCTGGCGGCGGCATTGGGGCTGGAGGTCGGGTTTGCGGGCAATATGGCAACATTGCAGCACAAAAAAGAGCAGAACTGAACAGCGCGCAAAACTCGTCGGGAGAAAATTTCTCCCGACAATTTTTTGTTGCCGAAAGGATGGCAACGATCGGGGGTTTTGGCTCTATGGGTGAGAACGGAGGAAAGGAGCGTTGGAGTATGCCGGAGGCAAAGCGCGGCGCGGACGATCTGGAACGGGTGAGAAAGCAGCTGCGGAAGCTGGCGTTTGGAAAGCCGAATGACTGCGTGCGGCTGGCGCTGGGCGAGGATGTGGATATCGGATCACTGGATCTTTCGATGCTGACGGAGATTAAGCGCAGCGAAAAGGGCACGGTGGAGATTAAGCTGGTGGATCGGACAAAGGTATTGGAGCAGCTGGCGGCACTGGCCGGCGGAGGCGACGAAACGGCGGAGGCATTTTTGCAGGCGCTGCTGACGGGCATGGAAGATGCGCGGTGAGCGGTATTCGCCAAAGCAGATCCGGGCGATGACATGGTGGCGGCCGGGCGGGGGCGACGCACGGCTGGAGGCAGTGATCTGCGATGGGGCAGTACGGTCAGGCAAGACGCTTTGCATGGGGATGGGATTTTTTCTGTGGGCGATGGTCTGCTTTGACGGACGGCAGTTTGCCGTATGCGGCAAAACGCGCGCAAGTGTCAGACGGAATCTGCTGGCAGAGGTGACGCCGCGGCTGGAGGCGATTGGAATGCGCGTGCGGCGGGCGGAGGAAAACACGCTGGCCGTGCGCTTTGGAACACGGGAAAACCGGTTTTATCTGTTTGGCGGGTGCGACGAGCGGTCAGCGGCGCTGATACAGGGCGTGACGCTGGCGGGTGTACTGCTGGACGAGGTGGTATTGATGCCGCGGTCGTTTGTGGAGCAAGCGTGCGCGCGGTGCTCGGTGGAGGGAAGCCGGCTCTGGTTTAACTGCAACCCCGCGGGGCCGCAGCACTGGTTCTATAAAGAGTGGATTTGCAGGGCGGCAGAAAAGCGGTGTCTGTATCTGCACTTTACGATGGAGGACAATCCGTCGCTGAGCGCGCGGATGCGCGAGCGATATCGCAGGATGTATGCAGGCGTATTTTATGAGCGGTTTGTGCTGGGGCTGTGGACGGCGGCTGAGGGACGCGTATATGACTTTTACGATGTGTCGCAGGCTGCGCACGTGCCGGAGGGGCCGTTTGCGCAGTGGTACATTTCGTGTGATTATGGAACGGTGAATCCGGCATCGTTTGGACTGTGGGGCAGGCAGAACGGCGTGTGGTATCGGGTAAAGGAGTTCTATTTTGACTCGCGGCGCGAGGGGCGGCAGATGACGGACGCGGAATATGGCGCGGCGCTGGCACGTCTGGCGGGCGGACGGCCAATCCGGGCGGTGATTGTAGACCCGTCGGCGGCAAGCTTTCTGGAGGTGCTGCGGCGCGCGGGCTGGAATGTGAGAAAGGCGCAGAACGACGTATTATCCGGCATCCGAAAGACGGCGGACGCGCTGAAGAGCGGAAAAATTGTGATCTGCGAGAGCTGCGCGGACTGCCTGCGGGAGATGGAGCTTTACGTATGGGAGGACGCAGCGCACGGCGAGCGGGTAAGAAAGCAGAACGACCATGCAATGGACGATATGCGCTATTTTGTGACGGGCGTGGTGGCCAGCGGCGGAGGCTTTTCGGCGCGGGCGGTTGCGCGCGGAGCGGGAAACGAAAGGAATGAGGCGGAGCGATGAAAAAACAGGAAGCAGTAGGAAAAGCGGCGCAGCTGCGGCAGGGGCAGACACATCCGTTTGGAATGCTGGGCGGGTATACGGCGCTTGGCGGCGGCGAGGCGGCACTTTACCGAACCATCCGGCAGGCCGTGCCGGTATTGGACGCGGCAGTGGGAAAGCTGGTGCGGCTGACGGGCGGCTTTACGGCAGTGTGCGCGGACAAGCAGGCGCAGCGGCGGCTGCGGGAATTTCTGCGGACCGTGCCGGTGGGGCGCGGGCAGTATGGCATTGAATGCTTTTTGTCGGCGTATCTGGACAGTCTGCTGACATATGGCAGAACGATAGGCGAGATGGTGTTGTCCGGCGGAGAGCTGGCGGCGGTATGCTGGGGCGATGTGACAAGGATTCACGTGTGCGAGGGGGAAAATCCGCTGGACTTTTCGCTGGGCGTGTATGAAAGCGGAAAATTCAAGGCGCTGCCGTATCCGGCGCTGCTGCTGTTTTCCACATGGAATCCCGAACCGGAAAATCCATATGGCGTGTCGCTGTTCCGCAGCATGCCGTTTTTGACGGATGTGCTGCTGAAAATCTATAACACCATCGGCGTGAACTGGGAGCGGGCGGGAAATGTGCGCTACTCGGTTGTATACCGGCCAAAGGACGGCGCAGCGGACGCGGACGCGGCGGAGCAGATGGCGCGCGAGTGGTCGGCAGCGATGCAGGACAGCCGCAGCGGCGCGGTAAGAGATTTTGTGGCCGTTGGCGATGTGGAGATCAAGGTGATCGGCGCGGACGGACAGATTCTGGACTCGGAGACGCCGGTACGGCAGATCTTGGAGCAGCTGGTGGCAAAAACGGGACTTCCGCCGTTTTTGCTGGGACTGAGCTGGGCATCGACCGAGCGCATGGCGGCGCAGCAGGCGGATCTGCTGACCTCGGAGCTTTGGGGTATTCGCCGGTGCGTACAGCCGGTATTGGAGAAGATTTGCAGGACGTGGCTGCGGATGAACGGCTATGGCTGCGAGGCAGAGATTGTATGGGACGATATCTCGCTACAGGACATTGTGGAGGAGAGCCATGCGGCGCTTTACCGCGCACAGGCGGATAAAATTCAGACGGAAATGGGGATGCAGCATGAAAATTGAAAAGCAGGCGAACGTGACCTCGGCGGGAATGCCGGACGAGAAGCAGCTGGAAAAGATCAACGCGCAGGCGAAATCGCCGCTGGCGGCAGAGGACGTATATGTGTTCTCAGTACGGCTGTGCGACGATCAGGTGGATCGCGACGACGAGCGGTTTACGGCGGAGGCGCTGGAGCAGCTTGCGCCGATGTTTATCGGCAAGACCGGCATCTGCGACCACGCGTGGTCGAGCGACAAGCAGGTGGCGCGCATCTTTGACGCGGGCGTGGAGTATGCGGGCGGCGCGGCGTATCTAAAGGCATGGGCATACATTCTGCGCGGAGAAAAGACGGCGGAGCTGATTCGTGAGATTGAGGGCGGCATCAAGAAAGAGGTGTCGGTCGGCTGTGCGATGGGCAGACGCATCTGCTCGATCTGCGGGGCGGAATACGGCAGCTGCGAGCACCGAAAGGGGCAGACGTACGGCGCGCAGCGGTGTACGGCAGTCTTGTGCGAGCCAAAGGATGCGTATGAGTTCTCATTTGTGGCCGTTCCGGCACAGCGGGATGCAGGCGTGTTGAAAAAGATGAAAGCGGACGGCTGGATGTCGCCGGATGAGGTAAGGGTTCTGGAAAAGCAGGCGGCGCTGGGACGAAGCTACCGTGCGGAGCTGGAGCAGGAGTTTGTAACGCTGGCACTGATGCTGGATATGGGGCTGAGCGAAAAGGCGCTTCGCCAGATGGCGGGCGCGCTGGAGGCAGAGCAGCTGCGGCAGGCGCGAAGCGCCATGCGCAAAAAGGCGGCAATGACGTTTCCGATGCAGACGCAGCTGACGGGAAAGGCGGAACACGCGCAGAAGCCAGACAGCGCGTTTCTGATATAAGATGAGGAGGTAAACAATCATGGCAATTTCTTTTGGGGCAATCGGTGAGGAATATGTGAGCTTCACGGCAGGCAGCGGCGCGGCGGCAGGCAAGGTATGCGTCGTAACAGCGGACAAGACCGTGGGGACGGCGAGCGAAAACGACGCATTCTGCGGCGTGGTTCGCGAGGTGAGAGACGGCGTGGCCGGCGTACAGATGCACGGCTATGTGGAGCTGCCGTATTCCGGCACAAGCGCGCCAGCGCTTGGCTATGCGTCGCTGGTGGCAGACAAGACCGGCGGCGTATGCACGTCGATGGCCGGCAGAAGCTATCTGGTCGTCCATGTGGACAGCACGAACAAAATTGTCGGCCTGTTTTTGTAAGCAGGCAGAACGAAAGAGGAGGAAATGAATCATGGGTTTTGACACCATTCAGCTGGAAAAGGGTATGTACCGCGAAAGCGGCAAGAGCTTTACACAGGTTCTGGAGAGCCTTGACCCGAGCGAAAACTATAAGGGCACAGCGCTGGAGGGGACGGACGCGTTTCAGCGTCAGCTCAAGCGCTTTGACATCCGCGCAAAGGGCGCGTACTCCGATCCGGTGGAGAAGTTCTTCTCGACCATGCAGTCGAGCGTCCTGTTCCCGGAGTATATTGCCCGCGCGGTAAAGCAGGGCATGGAGGAAAGCGACGTTCTGCCGAAGATTACGGCAACGGTGACGACCATCGACTCGATGGACTATCGCAGCGTATACACCGCAGCCTCGGAGGAGGACAAGAAGCTGATGCAGGTGGCCGAGGGCGCAAGCATCCCGGCAACAGAGGTAAAAACCAAGAGCAATCTGGTGAAGCTTAACAAGCGCGGCAGAATGCTGATTGCATCGTATGAGGCCATCCGCTTTCAGAAGCTTGATCTGTTCTCGGTGACGCTGCGCCAGATCGGCAGCTATATCCAGCAGATGCATCTGAAAGACGCGATTGACGTGCTGGTAAACGGCGATGGAAACAGCAACGCCGCGGCAAAGCTGACGATCGGCACGACGCCGATGAGCGGCACAAAGGGCACGCTGACCTATGGCCAGCTGGTGGAGTTCTGGTCGCAGTTTGATCCGTATACGATGAACACGATGCTTGTGCCGAATGGGACGCTGGTGAAGATGCTGAAGCTGACGGAGCTTCAGAATGCGGCGGCAGGCCTCAATTTCCAGGGCACGGGCAGCATCTCGACGCCGCTTGGCGCGGAGGTTCTGCGTTCGTCCTGCGTGACGGAGGGCACGATCATCGGTCTTGACCGCCGCTATGCGCTGGAGATGGTGCAGGCGGGCGAGGTCAGCGTGGAATATGACAAGCTGATTGACCGTCAGCTGGAGCGCGCGGCCATTACGTCGATTTCGGGCTTTGGCAAGATTATGCCGGAGAGTGCAAAGGTTCTGGTGATTTAATTGGCGACGACGGACGAGATCTATGCCATTGCGGCGGTATTTTCCCCGGTGCAGGAGGGCGGCGCGCAGGATGCACTGCGCGCGCTCTGCGCCGCGGCGGAGGCGGAGCTGACGGCAAGACTTCGCCCGGGCATCGGGCCGGAGGACTGTAGAGAGAGCTTTTTGTGCGCAGCGGCGATGATGGCGGCCGCGGCGCTTTTGTCCGGCGGCATGGGCGCGGTAAGTGCGTTCAGCGTGGGGAGCGTTTCGGTACAGACCGGCAGCGCCGCGCGCACGGCAGAGGATCTGCGGACGCAGGCGGCGCTTTTGATGCGGCCGTTCTGCCGGGGCGGGTTCTCGTTTGCGGGGGTGCGGGGATGAAAACGATGATCGACCGCATTCTGGCGCAGTATGGAAACGAAATGACCGTTACGCACGGCAAGGACATACAGACGGTACGGGCGTTTTTGCAGCCGGTGACGGAAAAGAGCTGGTCGGAGCTGCGAAAGACGGTTCAGCAGCTGGGGCAGATTCCGGCAGAGCGGTATGTATATATCGGCCCGGCAGAGGCCGCGGTCTGCGACGGCGACACGGTATGTCTTGGGGAGCGGACATTTCTTGTATGCCGGTCGGAGCAGCTCAGCATACGCGGGCAGGCGCTTTATGTGTGGGCGCTTTTGCGGCAAAGGGAGGCGGCAGACGCATGGACAGAATGATTGCGGCGATCATCCGCGCGATTACAGCGGCCGGAATGCATGCAGTAAAGGCATTTCCGCAGGGCGGTATGCCGGCGCTGACAAAGCCGTGCACGGCGGTGGGTCTTCTTCGTGCAAAGGGCGCGGAGCGCACAGGCTTTTCGTATCTGGGCGTGCAGGAGACGGCGGACGGAACACGGACGCCGCTTTACGGAAAAAGTCTGGAGGCGGAGATCTATTTGCAGGTGTTCTGTCCGCGCGCGCTTGGTGCAAGCGCGTGTATGCAGGAGGCGGAGCGGCTGGCGGCAGTGCTGGCCGCTCCCATTGCGGGCGTAAGGCTGGGCGCGTTTACGGTGGAGGCGTGCAGGTATGACGCGGTGAGCGACTGCTATCAGTGCAGGCTGTGCGCACAGGCAAGCGGCTATCTGTATGCGAGCGCCGACGAGGACGAGACGGAATTTACGGACTTTATTTTGAAAGGTGAAGTGAAATGAGCATTGTTTACCACGAGCGCCCCGGCGTGTATTCGGACTATGACGCATCGTCGATTACGGCGACCGGGCGCTCGGAGCGCGTGATTGCGCTGATTGGCATTTCGGAGGCAAAGGCGGGACTTTATACGGTGACGTCGTATTCCTCCGGCAAAACCACGTTCGGCGAGACAAGTCAGCTTGGACGGATGATGAAGCTGGCGTATCAGAACGGCGCGGGCACGGTTCTGGCCTGTCCGGTGGCAGCAGATACAGAGGCGGCATATACGGCGGCGCTGGCGCTGGTGATGGCGGAAAAGCAGGCAAGCTTCTGTGTGGTGGGAAGTGCACTGAAAGAGGTGCACATGGCGCTGCGCGACGCGGTGGAGACCGCAAGCGGTCAGCGCGGTGAGTGCATCGGTCTTGTGGGCATGACGAATCCCACGAGCGCGCAGCTGAGCGAGCGCGCTGCGCTTTTAAACTCAGAGCGCATGGTTCTGGCCGCACCGGATGTATATCTGACAGGCGAGACGGCGCTGGCAGGCGGCTGCATGGCGGCGGCCGCGCTGGCGGGCGTATTGTGCGACCAGTCTGACCCGGCGATGCCGCTGAATGGACAGGTGCTGCTGGGAATCAGCGGCGTGAGCGGCGCGTATGAGGACACGGAGTATGATGCGCTGGTGAAAAGCGGCGTGACGGTATTGGAGTGTGTGGGCGGCAGGGTGAGCGTGATCCGCGGCCTTACGACGCGCACCAAAACCGGCGGCAGCGAGGACAAGACGTTCCGCGAGCTGACGACAATGCTGATTGTGGACGACGTGATTCCGTCGATCCGCACAGCGCTGCGCGCAAAGTTTATGCGCGCGAAAAATAACGCGCTGACCCGGAACGCCATCCGCAGTCAGGTTGTGGTGGAGCTGGAGGACCGGATTGACCGGGAGATCATTGAAAGCTATGACCATCTGAGCGTGACGGCCTCGACGACCGATCCGACGGTGTGCGTGGTAGAATTTGAGTTTACGGTGGTACACGGTCTGAACCGCATCTATCTGACCGCGCACATCAGCGTATAAGGAGGGGAAACGATGGCAACGACAAAAATCCCGACGACAGCGGATATCTATCTGGAGGTCAACGGCGTGCGCGTGGCCGTGGTGCAGAGCTATAAGGTGACGGCGACGCGCTCAAGCAAGGCAATCTACGCCTTTGGGCAGGAAGCGCCGGTGGCGACAATCCGCGGTCAGGGCAAATATACGCTGGAGCTGACGAGAATTTACGCGACGGACGAGGCCATCCGCGATGGGCTGAACTTTGCGGAGCTGGACAACTTCTCGCTGGTGGTATGCAAGCCTGACCGGAATGTGATCTACTCGGGCTGTCAGTGGAGCCGGCTGGAGGAGAGCGCTGAGGTTGGCGGTAATGTGATGGAAAAGGTCACGGTGGAGGCAAGCCGCCGCGTGGAAACCGGACTGTGATGAGCAGTCTTTTGCAGATGCTGGGCGGCGCACGGCGCGCCGCCCTTGCGCCGGAGGTACAGCTGCATCTGATTTCGGCGCACGCGCTTTTGCAGGCGCGGGCGGAGGCGGTGCAGCTTGCGCCCGCGGACGCGGACGAGGCGGGGCTGGTACTGAACGCGTGCATTCTGGCGCGGGCGGCGAGAAAAGACGGCAAGCCGCTGTTTGACAGCGGGGAGGCGGTGCTGCGCGCGATGCCGGCGGAGAAAATCGGGTTTTGGATGGAGAAATATCTGGCGCTTTGCGCGCAGGAAAATCCGTCGTGCTGCACGGGCACGCACGAGGAGGTAAAGGATGCGCTGGCGGAGGACGGATATGAACGGCTGAAGTGGCGGGTGCTGCGGGCGTTTGGCGTGCTTCCGTCGGAGGCGCGGGCAAGGGAAATGACAGACGGGGATTATCTGTACTGCGTATTGCAGATGACGCTGGATGAGGAGGAGCGGCTGGAGCAGCTTTGTCCAAGCTGCCGGGCGGAGGCGGAAAGCCGCCGCTGCGCCGTATGCGGCGCGGCGCTTGGCGAACGGAACGCCAGCTTTGACGAGGCGAGATTTGAGGAGTTGAGACGCGGTGGATTATGTGCAGACGCTGCTTCTGGCACAGGCCGGGATGGCGGCGCAGATGGGCGGCAAGACGGAGCTTGTGCTGCTGGAGCGGATGCTCAGCCGGAAGCGGACGGAGGAGCAGACGCAACGTGAGATGGATGTAGGCGAGGGCGGCGCGGAAAATTCTGCCGGGACGCAGCAGGACGGCGGCCAAGCGGTCTTGCAGGAACGTGAAAACGCGCCGGAGGCGCTTTTGGCGCGGCTGCGGGATTTGACGCAGACATCGGAGCGGGCGGAAAGCCGCCTGCTCCGCGGGCAGGAGGCACAGCTGCGCAGCGCGCAGCAGGCGCAGAGCGTGCGCGTATCGCAGACGGCGCACAGCGGCTTTGGCGGCGGCGCGGCGGGCGATTTTATGCAGCAGATGGTGCTGAGCGGGATTGCAGGGCGGCAGACGCAGCGGTCGATGGGCGAAATTTCACGCTATTTTGAGCGGGACGCAAGACGGTATGGAGGATAACGGATGCTGAAAATGCGGTATAAGGGCTTTACATGGCCGAATAACCCGAAAACGTACACCATCAGCTGTGAGCGGCAGACGGCGGTGCACAAGATTCCGATGGGCGGCTTTGTTGTGCAGGATCTGGGGCAGACGTGTACCGTTCTGCGCGGTGAGGGCGAATTTTACGGCGCGGGCGCGTATGAGACGTACCGGTCGCTGCTGGCGGCGTTTTCCTCCGGCGGCGCGGGCGTGCTGGTGCATCCGGTGTGGCAGTGCGGCGCAGCATGGTTTACGCGCCTGCATCTGACGCAGGAGCCACGCGAGGACTATGTGGCGTACAGCTTTGAATTTTGCGAGGGGACGCCAATGGACGCGCATGTCGCGGGGGCGGCAGCTTCTTTGCAGAGCGGCGCAAGAAACTATCATGTGATGCAGCAGGGCGAGAGCGCGTGGAGCGTATGCGCAGCATTTGGTCTTACGATGCAGCAGCTGCTGGCGATGAATCCCGGGATCGGCAATCCGAATGAGATGACACAGGGAACGGCGGTGAGAGTACAGTGACGGGATATCTGACGCTGCACGGCGGCGAGATGGTGCTCTTGCCGCCGCTTTTGCAGTGGAACTTCAAGCTGACGGACGGCGATCCGTGCGACAGCTTTTCGGTATGCTTCTGCCACGAAAGGGAGCTGGCGGAGCAGCTGAAAACGGCGGTGGGCTTTCATGCGGTGGACGGCGGGAGAACCGTTTTTACGGGGCTTGTGGACGACTATGAGATCAGTCTTGGACAAAAGGGGCTTTTGACGGAGCTGACCGGGCGCGGGATGGCGGCGGCGCTTCTGGATAATCAGGTGCGCGCGGCGGAGTATCAGAGCGCGCAGCTGCCGGATATTCTGAACACGTATGTCCGGCCGTACGGCGTGACGAAAATTGAAGCCGGGACGCTTGCGCCGGTGGCGCGGTTCGTGGTGGAGACGGGCTACAGCTGCTGGCAGGTGCTGGCGGGCTTCTGCCGCCACAGCGCGAATGTATTTCCGCGCTTTACGCAGGATGGGACGCTGGTGCTGAAGCAGGACGCGGGCGGAAAAACCGTCCGCATCACGAGCGCGCAGTGCATTTCGGCAAAGCTGATGAAAAGCCGCTATGGCCGCTCGTCCAGGCAGATTCTGGTGAACACACGCACCGGCGCACAGACGGTATGCACGGACGAAGCATTTTTGCGCGAGGGCGGCAGCTGCGTCAAGGTGCAAGGCGTGACGGGCGATAAAATCCGCGCGGGATGGCGCGATGCGGCGCAGCGCGTGGAGGATGCGGCGCGGGACAAGATGCTGCTGGAAATTAAGGTGGCGGGAGCGTTTGCCGCGCAGCCGCTGGATCGGGTGATTTTACAGGCGGAGCAGATGGGTGTATCGGGGACATATACGGTACAGGCGGCGGAGAGCTGCTGCGATACGAACGGGATGATCTGCACGCTGACGCTGAGGTGAGGAAGATGTGGCTATCAAAACGGATTGTACAGCAGACGCCGGAGATTGAGCCGGCGACGCTTGGAACGGTGACGATTGGAGGGGCGGACGGCGCGGTGGTGACAGACGCGGAAAAGCGCAGCGCCAAAGTGATCGCGCCGGGCGGCTACGCATGGCAGCCAGCGGCGGACGACAGCGTACTGGTGGTGCGCGGAAACGAGCTGTATGTGACGGGAAAGCTGGCCGAAGCGGACGGAATGAAGCCGGGTGAAGTGAAGATTTTTTCGGACGGAGCGGAGATTTATCTGAAAAGTGACGGAAAGATTGTCATTCGCGGCGAGGTGCGCATTGACGGCGAGGCGTATGTAAATGGCAGAAAGGTGTTGACGGAATAATGGAGAATCTGCTGCGAAATGGGGACTATGTGCCGGACGGCTTCGGCGGGTTTGTACGGCTGACGGGCGACGAGGCGCTTTTGGCGCGGGCGCTGTTTCGTCTGACGTGCCGGCGCGGGCGCTTTCCGTTTTTGCCGGAGCTTGGAAGCAGGCTCTGGGAGCTGGAAAAAGAAAAGCCGTCCGGCCGCGACGCGGCGGCGCGGCTGTATGCACAGCAGGCATTGGCGGGAACGGGACTGACGGTGACGCGGGCGCGCGTGCGGATGGTATCTGACACGCAGGCGCACGTGGAGCTTGAGATGCAGAATACGGACGGAAGCATGACGGCGGAGGTGACGGTATGAAAGAGGTTTCGGAGATTTTTGAGAAAATGCAGTCGGTTTTTACGGAGAAAACCGGCTTTGCAATGGAGGACACGGCAGACCTTGCCGTGCGGCTGTACGCCGCGGCGGCGGAAATTCAGACGCTATATGCCTACAGCGACTGGGCAATGAAGCAAAGCTTTCCGCAGACGGCGACAGGGGAGTATCTGGATCTGCACGCGCAGCTGCGCTGCATTTTGCGCAAGGGCGGCAAAAAGGCCGTGGGTACGCTGCGGTTTCGGATTGACACGGCGCGGGAGGCGGCCGTTGCGATTGCGGCGGGGACGGTATGCACAACGCAGGGGTTGGTGCGCTTCGTGACGACCAAAGACGGCGAAATTCCGGCGGGAAGCCTGTATGCCGATATTCCGGCGGAGGCGGAGGAGACCGGCGAGGCGGGAAACGCCGCAGCCGGAACGGTGACGTGGATGACGCGCGCGCCGAACGGCGTAACGGCCGTGACGAATCCAACGGCGTTTACCGGCGGCAGCAGCCGCGAAAGTGACGACGCGCTTCGCGCACGGGTGCTCGACACCTTTGTACGTCTGCCGAACGGTGCAAACGCAGCGTTTTATGAGCTGCGGGCGCTTTCACACCCGGGCGCGGCGGCGGTGCGCGTGATTCCCCGATGGAACGGCATCGGGACGGTGGGCGTGGTGGTAGCCACAAAGGACGGTGAGCAGAACAATGCGCTTTTGCGGAAGATTGAGGAGGATTTGCAGTCGGTACGCGAGATTGCGGTGGATGTGGCGGTTTTTCCGCCGATTACAGCGCGGGTGAACGTGGCGGCAAAGCTGTGGCCGGCAGAGGGCGTGTCGTTCGACGACGCAAAAGCGGCGGCGCAGACGGCGCTGACAGCGTATTTTGACGGAAGTCTGCTTGGGCAGCCGGTGTATCGCGCGCGGCTGGGAAAGCTTTTCTATGACACCGGGAAAATCCGCAATTATGAGATCACCGCGCCGGCGAGCGACGTGGCAGGCGACGAGCAGACGCTGCCGCGGCTTGGCACGGTGACGCTGACGGAGGGCACATAATGGGCTATGCGAATGAGCTGGTGCGGCTGCTTCTGCCGCTGGGGGTGTATTCGTTTGCGGAGGGAAGCTTTTCGCTGGGCGAGCTGGAGGCGCTGGGCGCGGTGCTTGATGAGATGGATGCAAAAGCGCAGCACGCACAGCGCGAGAGCATTGTGCTGACGGCGGAGGACGAGGGACTGGAAAAAATGGAGTCGCTCTTTCGCCACAGGTCGATTGCGCAGAACACGGCGGCACGGCGCGCAGCGATTGCGGGCTTTTTGCAGATCGGCGGCGACGGCTTTACGCTGCTGGCGCTCAATCGCTGCATTCGCGCGTGCGGCGTTGCCTGCTGCGTGGATGAGACGGGACAGGTCAACCGCGTGCGTGTGCGCTTTCCAGGCGTAATGGGCGTGCCGGACGGCTTTGCGCAGATGAAGATCATTATTGAGGATATTCTGCCGTGTCATCTGGATATCTGGTACTATTTCCGATACTGCACATGGGGCGAGACAGAGGAATACTGTCTGCGCTGGCGCGATCTGGCGGAGATGACGTGGCACGGATGGATGGTATATACCGTAAAAGAATAAAGGCAGCCTGTCGGAAAACCTCGTAGAGTTCCGCCGCGCACGGCGGAATAAAGTGTGAATCCGTTTTGCCCGGCGGCGTGTACGTCGGGCAAAACACACTACGTGCCGCAAGTGTGGAATTTGTGCGCAATTCGCGCACAAATTATGCGCGCAGCGGCACGCAGCCTTTTTCAAACGCGAACCCAGCGAAGCGGATCGCGTTTGAGCGCTTGTCAAAAATACTTTTTTGACAAGCGCCAGCGCCCGGGCAGAGAAATCTGTCCGGGCGCTATTTTGCTGCGGTTGCGCACAGGACGCGGATTTTGTATAATGAGAAAAAACGCAGCAGGGAGAGAACTATGCAGAACAGAAAATGGATGATCATCGCGGCGGCGGTGCTTGCGCTGCTGCTGGCGGCAGGCATTGTCCGAATCGCCGGGCAGTACCACTCGCTGCGGCAGGCGCGGGCGGAGACGGAGGCGCTTGCAGCCGAGCAGCAGCAGACCGCGCAGCGCCTTGCAGAGCAGGAGCAGGTGCAAGTGCAGCAGAAAGAAGAACAGAAGCCGTCGTATACAGTAGATCTGCACGGCGCAATTCCGGAGGAGACCGGCGCGCGGCGGCTGTCGGACGAGGAGCTGGACGCGCTTTCCGGGCTGCCCGTGGAGACGGCGGCAGCGAAAATTGAGACGCTGGCCGATGCCTATGCGTGGCTTTTGCAGGAGGGATACTCCACCACCGGCATCAGCGGGCTGTATGCGTCGGCCAACACGCTTGCGCGCAGGGATCTGGACTGGGTAAGCATGTCCACGGCGCTCAATGTGCTGCTGGACGGCGACTATGACGAGGTGGGGACGCTTTTCTGCGCCACGCAGTCAGATGAGGAGGGCTGGGACTTCTTCTACGTCACATTTAACTATGTGTGCGTGGACGGCGTGTATTACGTAACCGACCCGCAGGATCATCTGCCGAGCACCGGCCTTGCGTACTGTCACTCGCACACCATCCGGGCGGAGAGCCTGGCGGTGATGAAAGACGCGCTGGCGGAGGCCAGCGGTGCGAGCACGAAGATTCTGATGGTGGCAACGTATCCGCTGACGTACGATGGCTTGCAGCTGGATTATGCGGCGCAGACGCAGACCGTGACGATGCTGAAGCCGGCGAATGCGAAAGTGCTGTATCCGCAGGGATGAATACAGGTTTTGTAGGGGAGGGCGACTCTGTCCGCCCGCGCTTACGATTGACATCGTGCATTGCCTCCGGCGGCCCATTCTTTTCTGTCTTGCCAGAAAAGAAAACGGTTCAACCCCTTTTTCTTTCCCTGCGCGGGAAAGAAAAAGCCTTTGATGGGAAAAAGAAAGGGGCGGCCAAGGGGGATTTCGAATTTCCCCCTTGGCAATCCCCTTGAAGCGACCAAGAAGGGGGCGTGCGCGCCCCCTCTCTTGGATTTACCCCCGGGGCGCATTATTGAGCTGCGTTTATTCTTTCGTTGGTGCGTCTGTAGGGGT
>CAKTUT010000009.1 GCA_934621665.1 uncultured Oscillospiraceae bacterium
GTAGGGGTCGATGCCCACATCGACCCATCAGATAGGCAAGCTGTTTTGCCGGGCGGATGTGCACCCGCAAGGGGCAGAGTGCATCCGCAGCGCTCCTTACGTCGCTGACGGCTGCGTTCGCCATGCACCCCTATAGGTACAGCAAAATCGAAAGCAGGAGTGGACAGCGTCGTCCGCCCCTACAGATGCTATTTCTTCGGGCGACTGCCCGCATGAAATTTCGGCTCTGTTCCGGCAATCAGGCGGCGGATATTGCTTCGGTGCATAATAATCACCAGCGCGCACGTAAAGCAGCCGAGCAGCTTTTCCGGCAGGCTGCCGCAGAACAGCAGTGCACCCACGGCAAGGCCGACGGAGGCAGACATGGAGCTGACAGAGGCAGTACGGCTGAAATACGCGGCAGCAGCAAACACCGCCACAGCCAGAAGCAGCACGCGCCAGTCCAGCATGACTGCCACGGCCACGCCCGCAGAGACGGCCTTACCGCCGCGGAAGCCAAAGTACAGCGGGAAGCAGTGGCCAATCAGCGCCGCTGCACCCGCGATGCACATCCCGGTGTCGCCGCCAAGCGCGCGGCCAATGAACATGGCAATCAGCGTCTTTAAAAAATCGCCGAAAAACGTGATGATGCCCGCACCCATGCCAAACACGCGCGCAGCGTTGGTCGCGCCGGCGTTGCCGCTTCCGGCGGTGCGCACGTCCTGATGGAACGCGGCGCGGGAGAGAACGATGGATGCGCTGATCGAGCCGAGCAGATAGCCGGCAAGCAGGCTCAGAAGATAAGATATGGTTGGAGTCATGGCAATTCCTTTCTGGTGTTGAATAGCTTCAGTATAACGCGCGATGCAGGGAAATTACGTCGTTTCGTGCGTCCGCTCCGGCGCGTCCACGCCCCATTGCGGCAGCGGCAGGCGCTGCATCGAGCCAAAAATCTTGGTTTTCAGGTCAGGGTACTGCACTTGCAGCGCGGCAATCAGTTCCTTGACCTCCTGCCGCTTTGTGTGCTTGTCGGCAGGGCAGACGTTGTGCACAACGGGAAGCGCCATCCGCTCAGCAAAGTGCGCCACGGACTTTTCCCCCACATACAGCATCGGACGGATCTGCGTCACGCCGGTGCGCGAGAGATAGGTAACAGGCTCAAAGCAGCTGATGCGCCCCTCATACAAAAGACTCATCAAAAACGTCTCCACCGCGTCGTCATAGTGATGCCCCAGCGCGATTTTGTTGAGTCCACGCTCGTTCATCAGATCATTGAGCGCGCCGCGGCGCATTTTTGCGCACATGGAGCAGGGGTTTTTTTCCTTACGGATATCAAAGATGATCGGGCCGATTTCGGTTCGACGGATGGTATAGGACACATCAAGCTCTTCGCACAGGCGCGCAACGGGAGAAAAATCCATCCCGCCAAGCCCCATGTCGATGCTCAGCGCCTCCAGCGCAAAACGCTTTGGATAATAGTGCCGCAGCGCGGCCAGCGTATACAAAAGCGTAAGCGAGTCTTTACCGCCCGATACGCCGACGGCCACGCGGTCGCCGTCTTCAATCATATGATAATCGTCGATGCAGCGGCGCATCAGCCCCATCATTTTCTGCATAAAAAGCCCCTCTCAAAATGTAATTTGCGTTTTGAGCATTCGAGAGCAAATGCGAGAAAACGCGAGAATTTAAAAGGAAAGTCTGTAAATTTTAAAAACAGGCAAAAATATCGGTTGACACCGGATTTTGCGTGTGATATAAAATACGAGTGCGTTTCAGTGATTATTGTATACGCACAACGTGATTTTGTCAAAAATTTATGATAAAGGAATCGTACCGCGCAATTCCCGTGTGCCGCGCACGGGCGGCGCTGGGGAATTGTACGGTATCGTTCCAATAAAAAACGGAGGAACATCTCATGACCACTATGGCAAAGAAAGAGAACGTCCAGAGAAAATGGTACGTTCTTGACGCAGCCGGCAAGCCCCTGGGCCGCACTGCTGTGACCGCTGCCAAGCTGCTGCGCGGCAAGCACAAAGTTGATTTCACCCCGAATGTTGACTGCGGCGACTATGTCATCATTGTCAACGTTGACAAGGCCATCCTGACCGGCAAGAAGCTGGAGCAGAAGACCTACTACCATCACACTGGTTGGATTGGCAACCTCAAGGAAGTCAAGTACAACAAGATCATGGCCGAGCGTCCCGAGTTCGCCATGGAGCTGGCCGTCAAGGGCATGCTGCCTAAGAACACCATCGGCCGCACCGCTCTGACCCGCCTGCATCTGTATAAGGGCGCGGAGCACAACAACGCCGCACAGAAGCCCGAAGCTTGGACTTTGGACTAATCAGGAGGTAACAGACTATGTACGAGAGCAAAAGACAGTATCAGTACGGCACCGGCCGTCGCAAGTCTTCCGTCGCCCGCGTTCGCCTGTATCAGGGCGGTACCGGCGCTATCACCATCAACGGCCGTGACATCGACGACTACTTCGGTCTCGATACCCTGAAGATGGTCGTCCGTCAGCCGCTGGCTACCACCGACCTGCTGGGCAAGGTTGACATCGTCTGCACCGTCGAAGGCGGCGGCGTTACCGGTCAGGCCGGCGCAATCCGCCACGGCGTGGCACGCGCCCTGCTGGGCGTCAACCCCGAATACCGCGCAGCACTCAAGGCCGCTGGTTTCCTGACCCGTGACCCGAGAATGAAAGAAAGAAAGAAATACGGTCTCAAAGCCGCCCGTCGCGCTCCGCAGTTCAGCAAGCGCTGAGTTTGCAAAATGCTTACAAGCACCCACATTGTGGGTGCTTGTTTTTTGCGCAGACGCGAAACGTCCCCGGGCAGCTTCATCGCCGCCCGGGGACTTGCTTTGTATACGGTTATTCCGCATAATAGGCAATCGCATCCTCAACGCCGCCCATCCGGCCGAAGAAGTTTCCTGTCTCAATGGAATATCCAAATTCCTGCCACACAAGAGGATTCTTCGCCTCACCGGTATACACCAGAATTTCGGCATTTCCATCATCGTTGATGCGAAGCGTATTGCGCAAATACTGAACGTCAAAGAGCATATAAGAGATCTGATAACCGGTCGCCGGATTCCATAAATCAATACAGTTGTAATGCGTAATCTCATAGCCGTCAACCGTATAGCCCACAACAATCAGTTCATCCTGTCCATCGCCCGTCAGATCGTAGTTCAAATAGTCCACAATTACGTAGCTGATTCCTGTATTTGTACGATAGGAATCCATGTACGCTTCGATTGTCCCAGGAAGCGGCTGCTCTTCCGCCTCGCTCTCAATCGGCGTCTCGTCTGGCATAGGAACAGATTCAATCGGCACATCGGCTACCGATGCGGGTTTTGGCTTTTCCGCTGCCGCCTGCTCCGGCTGAGAGGCAGTTCGCTCCTCCGGCGGCGGTAGTACCGGCTCAATATCTGACGGCGCGCCGTCCTCAGAAATTGCTTTCTCTACATTTGCATCTGTCCTTGCGCACGCGCACAGCGAAATCACAACAGCAAGTGCTAAACTCAGCAGCAGATATCTCCTTTTCATAGCATTCCCCCAAAATTCGACGCAGCGGAACAGCTTCCTGTAATTTCAGTATATGGACTGCACGAATGCTGTCAAGCCAAAGCGCGGCGTTTTAAGAATTCTTTAGATTCTCTTGTGACTTCTGCTGCAATTTATGGTCATGTTTTTATCGAAAAATACAAGCTTCTAAAATAAAACGTCCCGGCAGTCAAGCGCCTGCCGGGGCGAAAAAAATCAAACTTTTTCTTATTTTTTGATGTACTTGAAGTTGCCGAGCGTCTCCGTAACCTCGGACACATAGGAGAACGTGCCGGGGAACTGCGCCAGAATGCGCTGGAACTGTACAATCTGATGCTTGTTTACGATGCAAAGCAGCAGCTTCTTCTCGGTCTTGGAGTACATGCCCTCGGCGGGAATGACCGTCACGCCGTGGTGCATCTGCTGTAGAAGCGTTTCACTCAGCGCCTCGGCCTGATCGGTGATCACCTCACATTTGAGGGCTTTTTTGCTGCCGCGCAGCATCTGGTCGCTCAACTGGGAGCTGACGTAGCAGTAGATCAGGCACATAATGACCGGCTCAAACTGATAGCCGTAGACGAAAAATGAAACCGCCGCGACGGATACGTTCAGGCAGAAGATGATCCAGACGAAGCTTGCCTCCGGGTGCTTGCTGCGCACCCACGCGGCGATGATGTCCATGCCGCCGGTAGAGCCGCCGCGATAGAGCACAACGCCGTAGATATAGCCGCTGATTGCGCCGGCCACAATCGGTCCGAGAATCAGCGACGTGCCATTGTCGGTGTGATAGCAGATTCCGGACAGGTCGATGCTTTTTAAAATCAGCGACGCGGCGGAGAACACTACGACAAATACAAGGCTTCTCACCGCAAACGCGTGGCCAACCTTTTTCCATGCAAGGAAGATCAGCGGCAGGTTGATTGCCAGAGCCAGATAGCCGATGCTGATATGGAACACATACTGCACCATGGTGATTATGCCGTTGACGCCTGCCGGGGCAAACGCGTTTGGAAATACGAACAGCGCGTAGCTTGCAGCCATCAGCAGCGCCGTCAGCGTAATCATCAGATAATCGTACCAGATTGGACACTTGCGCATAGAAAAGTGCCTCCTTACAAGATCATAGACGCGCCGGCCGGCGCGAAGTCCTTGCACAGTATAGCGCGGGGAAGCCGACTTTGCAAGAATAATTTCACAATAATTTAAAAATGCAGGATTCTTGTAGAATCCTGCATTTTGCTTCATGAATTAAATCGTGATTGTTTTATAGAATTGGAATAAATACGTTGCAAATTTGCCGTTAACCGACGATAGAATGGTAAAGATCCCACATTTTCTGCACATCCCGGCACTCTTCAATGCGGTGTGTTGCAGCAATTTCCTCCGTGTAATCTTTCAGAAGCATCGGGCGGTAATCGAACCAGCCGTCAGACGTGCGGCGGATAATGACGTTCATCGTGGGGATAAGCTCATAGTCCGCAAGCCGCGTGCCGTTTTCGTCTTTCTCAATCGTGACCGAGGCCATGCCGCCAAGCATTCCCGTGACGCTCAGCTGGTGCGACATGAAGTTGCCGAGCGAATAAAACACCGGCATGATATTGCCATTTTTGCCGGTGACGGTTTCAAGCGGCTGGAGAATGTGCGGATGGCCGCCAATAACAAGGTCAACGCCCTCGTCGGCAAAGAACTGTGCCCAGTTGCGCTGATAGTCGTTCGGCTTTGTCTGATCCTCCTCGCCCCAGTGGGCAAAGACAATCACAAAATCGGATTCGGCCTTGGCCTTGGTAATATCGGCCGCAACGTTGTCGTAATTGTCCAAGCGGTCAACCATATACGCGTTTGCGGGCGCGCCGGCGTTGAGGCCGTAGGTATAGTTCAGCATCGCGATACGGATGCCGTTTTTCTCCACCACGCGTACGGTGTCAGCGTCCTCCTGTGAGTCGTGGATGCCAAGGAGCGTAATTTCGGGGTAATTGTCACGCCAGAAGTGCACCGAATCGAGAATGCCGGTGTCGCCCTTGTCATAACAGTGATTCGTTGCCTGTGTGATTACATCAAAGCCAGCCTGCGCCAGCGCGTCACCCGCCTCCTGCGGCGTGCCGAAGCTGGGATAGTTGTCAATCAGCGCGCGGTCGGCAACCAGCGCCGTCTCCTGATTGATGCAGGCAATATCATAGCGCTCAACCGTAGGCTTAATGTCGTTATAGATGGATGTGAAGTCATAGCCGCCGTCGGGCAGCTCCATCGACCAGTAGGTGCTGTTGTGAATCAGATTGTCGCCCAGCGCCATTAGCGTAACCTGTGCGGGCTCGGGCTCGGGTTCGGGCTCGGGTTCGGGCTCCGGTTCCGGTTCGGGTTCGGGTTCAGGCTCAGGGGCAGCTTCCATCTGGGCGGGCTGCTGCGGCTCAGGATCGGGGTAATATTCCAGCTCGGAATTTGGCAGCTGATCGGATGTCACGTCCTGTGCGCCCTTTGGCGCACGCGCCGCGCGCCAGACAGTCACGCCGCCGGCAATCAAAACAACCAGCAGCCCAAGCATCAGACACAGGCCGGTGATCCATCCGCGCCGGGAATCATCGTTTTGCATAGGTTCAACTCCTTTTCATTCTGATGCAATCATAGCGGAAATGGGCGAATTTTGCAATGATAATTTGCCGGGACAGATGTCTGCCCCTACAGGATGCAGCAAAAACCGGCGTTCTTTCGAACGCCGGTTTTTGAGCTTGTTGAAAAAGGCTGCGTGCCGCTGCGCGCATAGCGCACAAATTTCACACTTGCGGCACGCAGTGTGTTTTGTCCGACGTACACGCCGCCGGACAAAATGAATTGATGCTTTATTCTTCCGTTTCGCTCTGCACAGCCGGCGCGGCATTCTTATAGCGGCTGTAGGCCACCACGATGCGGCGGTTCGGCTCTGTACCGGTGGAGAATGTGGTCACATCGGGGTGATCCTGAAGCGCGGCATGGATGACATGGCGCTCATAGGCGTTCATCGGCTCAAGGGTGATATTGCGGCGATAGCGCGTGACCTTGCCGGCCACCTTCTGCGCCAGGCGCTGAAGCGACTCCTCGCGCTTCAGGCGGTAATTCTCTGCGTCCACATTGATGCGGACGCGCTTGGCTGCGCCGCGGTTGACGGCATAGTTGCTCAGGTGCTGGATGGCGTCGAGCGTTTCGCCGCGGCGGCCAATCAGGATGCCGAGGTTCTCGCCGACCAGATCGACCATATAGGTGTCGTCCGCCGTTTTATAGGCATGCGGCACAGCATCAGAGCCCATATGTGCAAGCAGGCCCTTGATAAACGTCTCAATGCGCTCTTCCATCGAGCCGGGCTCGGCGGGCGCGTAGACCTTGGGCTCTGCCGGAACGGCGGGCGCTGTGGGCTGCTCACGGCGCGGCTGATCATTGCGCGGCTTGCGGGGCTGCTCGCTGCGTTCGCCGCGGTCATTGCGGCGCTGCTGCGGACGGCGGTCGCCGCGATCATTGCGCTCGGGACGGGCGGCGCGCGCCTGATTGTCAAGCGGCGGCTGCGGCTGGGGACGCGGTGCCGCGGGTGCTGCGGGCGCGATCACACGCGGCGCTTCCTCCGGGGCAGGCGCGGCCTTTTTGGGCTTGCTGCGCGACGCAGAGGACAGCGCGGGCTTGGGCGTTTCCACCTCGTCGGGCACTTCATACGTAACCTTTACCTTGGCCGGCTGCGCGCCGAAGCCAAGAAAACCGGATTTTGGATTGTCGAGTACCTCCACGGAAACACTGTCACGATCCATGCCCAGCTGCTCCAGCGCGTTTGTAATCGCCAGATCAATGGTTTTACCGGTCGCAGTGATAAACTTCTCCATATTTTACTCCTCGTTCTGTTCTGCGGCGTTGGACTTCTTGTAGCGGTCGGGCTGATAGGCGCGGCCCTTGGCATACGGACGGTTCGAATCGCCGGACAGCGGCTTCTTTTCTTCTTCGTCGGGTTTGACCGGCGACTTTTTGGCCTCATACTCTCTGGCCGCTGCTGCAGCAGCTTCCTTTTCCTGCTGCTTCAGCTTTTTCTTGCTGACGTTATCCGTGATGCCGTCTGGGTTCTGCTCACGGCGAAGTGCGCGCTGACGCTCTTTTTCAGCCTCTTCTGCGCGCTTCTGTGCAGCACGAGCCTGACGCTCGGCGTCCTCCGCGTCATAGATCTTGCGGAAATGAACCGTCAGGAAATAGTCCTGCACCGTGCCAAACACGGCCTGTGCAATCCAGTAGATAGAGATGGCAGCCGGCATGGAGTAGCCGATCCACAGCGAAACCAGCGGCATCATCAGCATCATGGTGGTATTGGTCTGGTTAGCGGTCTTGGTGGCCTCGTCGTCCTGTTCGCCGTCGGCGTTGGTAGCGACCTTGTTGTTCATCTTCTGGCTGATCAGCATCGACAGCATCTGTGAGCCGCCCGACAGCAGCGGAATGAGGAACAGACCGATCTGTGCCCAGCCGGGATTCTGCCATTTCCAGAATGCAAACGTGGGGATTTCAGCCAGATTCACGCCGAGGAAGTCAAAGTGGATCTCACGCAGGTTAGCGCCCGCGGTGACAGCCAGCTCCTTGAGCTCGGCGGCATATTCGTGCAGATGGCTGGTGGCCAGCAGCTGCGCATAATAGGAATTGCTGCCCAGATCAACGCCGCGCGCCTGAATATAGGCGACGATGGCCTCGGAGACCGAGCGCGAGTTGTGCAGCATATACGTCAGCGGTTCGCGGATGACATAGTACAGCGGCAGCAAGATGAGTAACGGGATAAACGACCACAGACAGCCGCCGGTGGTGGAGACGCCCTCTTCTTTATAAAGCGCCATAACCTCCTGCTGATACTTCTGCTTGTCGTCGCCGTACTGAACCTCAAGCGCCTTGACCATAGGAGAGATTCGTGACATCTTCAGCATACTTTTCTTGCTCTTGACGCTCATCGGGAACAGGACGAGCTTGACAATAAGCGAGAACAGCAGCAGCGCCACGCCGTAGTTGTTGGAAAAGTTATACAGCCAGTCAAGCAGATAACCAAACGGGACGCGGATGATGTCGGAAATGCTGGTGTTGTCCTTTGTCGCTTCTGCTGCCGCCTCGGCAGCTTCTGCGGGCTCCATACCCTCATAGGCGTTTGCCGGCGCCGATTGCACGGCGCAGGCAGTCAGCGAGAGCATCAGGAGCAGGACGAGGAACAATGCGAGAAATCGTTTCATTCGTTTTCCTCCGTAGTGGGGATGCCGGGATGCGGCAAAGGCCGCCGCCCTAGGGCACCGGATCAAAGTAGTCACCCTTGTAGAAAGGGTTGCACCGCAAAAGCCGCCGCAACGCCATCCATCCGCCTTTCCATGCCCCATATTTGCCGATGGCCTCCAGCGCGTACTGTGAGCACGTGGGGCTGAAACGGCATCTGGGGGGAAACGCGGGTGAAATGTGCCTTTGATAAAAGCGGATCATGGCCAGCATCAGAGATTTCATGACTTATCTGGTTCTTTTTCTTCGCGCAGCAGTCCAAGCTTCTCAGCAAGCGAAAGATATGCCTTTTCCAGCTCCTGATACGGCGCGTCGATGGCGCGGCTTCGCGCCACGACCACAATATCGTAGCCGCAGCGGAATTCCTGCTCATGCAATCGGTAGATTTCGCGCAGGCGGCGGCGGACACGGTTGCGATAGACGGCGTGCGCCAGCTTTGCGCTGACGGTCAGGCCGATCCGGTTTTCGTGCTGGCCGTTCCTGCGGCAATAGATGACCAGATACCGGTTGGCGCAGCTTGCGCCCTTGTGATACAGCCGGCGGAAAATGTGGCTGTATTTTAGGGATCTGGAAAACTGCATACGTGCCTCCCGGAAAAAATCTCTGATAAACGGATGGGGCGAACAGAACTGCGTCCATTCACCCCTGTTATTGCCTGGCGGTATATGCGGTCATGGCTGGCCGATTAGGCGGAGAGCTTTGCTCTGCCCTTAGCACGGCGGCGGGCAAGAACCTTGCGGCCGTTGGCGGTAGCCATTCTCTTTCTGAAACCGTGAACTTTGGATCTGTGGCGCTTCTTGGGCTGATAGGTACGAACAGTTGCCATTTTTCTACACCTCCTGTAAAAATATGCTCAACAGCTGCTTTCGCAGCCGCAGCGAGTCTTATTTGGCGCATTCCACGCAAAAATGCATAGGTGCGCAGCAATGCAGATACTATTATACCGGATAGAGGTACAAGGTGTCAAATGTTTTTTTCCTTTTTCCCTGCTTCGGTGCAACTTTGTCTGATCTTGTGGCGCAGCGGCAGGACACGGACTATATCTGGTGCTGAATTTGTCAGCGTTTTTGTGCAAGAGGCTTGCTTTTCTGCTGCCGGTCAAGCAGGTCGATGAGAATCGGGTTTGAGAGCATAAAGCCCTTGGGCGTCAGATGCCAGCGGCCGTTTTCCAAAACGGCCAGTCCGTCCTTTTGCAGCTCCTGAAGCCGCTTTTCAATCGGCGCAAACGGCAGCAGGAACGAGCGCGTATACTCGCCCTCCTCCACACCGTCCACCGTGCGCAGCCGCAGCATCAGATACTCGCCCGCGCGCTCGCGCAGCGGGACAGACTCACACTCAGAAAGGACGATGCCCTTTTCGGCAATGCCCTTGATATACTTTTCAAGGTTCGCCTCAATCGTAAAGCGCTTTCCGGCAAAGTCGGATGCAGCGCACGGACCAAAGCCCAGATACTCGTCGCCCACCCAGTATTTCATGTTGTGGCGGCAGACAAAGCCATCGCGCGCAAAATTGGAAATTTCATACTGGTGATAGCCAAACGACTCAAGCGTCTCAACCGCATAGAAATACATATCGGCCTGTGCGTCGTCATCGGGCAGGTTGGCGCAGTCCTTATAGTCATACAGCGGTGTGCCGGGCTCAACCTTGAGACCATAGCACGAGATGTGGTCAGCCTTGAGGTCGATGACGTTGCGCAGCGTCTGCATCCACTGCTCGCGGCTCTGATTCGGCAGGCCGAACATCAGATCAACCGACACATTGTCAAAGCCCGCGCGCCGCGCAAGCGAAACGGCCTGCTGCGCCTGCTTATAATTGTGCGGCCGGCCGATGGCCTTGAGCTGCTCGTCCACATCCGTCTGCACGCCGATGGAAATGCGGTTGAAGCCTGCGCGCCGCAGGCGCATAAGCATCGGCAGCGTTACAGAATCGGGATTTGCTTCCAGCGTGACCTCGGCATCGCGGCTGACGTCAAAGCGCCGGTCGATCTCGGCGAAAATCCGGCTCAATCCGGCTGCGCCGAAGAATGACGGCGTACCGCCGCCAAAGTAGACGGTGTCCACCTCATAGCCTGCGGCGCTTGGCGCGGATTCACGGATGTGCGCCAGAACGGCTGCCAGATACTTATCCATCAGCTCGCCGCTGCGCGCGCCGGGGATGGAGTAGAAGTCGCAGTATTCACATTTGCTGCGGCAGAACGGCACGTGCACGTAAATGCCGAGCGGTTTTTTCTTTTGTGTGGGTTGGGAATTACCCAGAAGCATGGCGATGCTCCTTTCCTTGTTAATGCTGCACATAACGCCGCAGCCTGCTGTAGGGGTGGTAATAATCGCATGCATTGGGCAGACAGAGTCGTCCGCCCCTACAGGACATTCTCATGTAAGAGTGGTCAGAGCTCTCCGTCCCCGCATCAACAGGGACATTCGTCCCTGTTATTCGTCGAGCTTGAGCACGGCCATGAACGCCTCGGACGGCACAGAGACCGTTCCGAAGGTGCGCATCCGCTTCTTGCCCTCCTTCTGCTTTTCCAGCAGCTTTTTTTTCCGGGTGATGTCGCCGCCGTAGCACTTGGCCAGCACGTCCTTGCGCAGCGCCTTGATCGTCTCGCGCGCAATGACCTTGCCGCCGATGGCGGCCTGCACCGGAATTTCAAACATCTGGCGCGGGATATTTTCCTTCAGCTTTTCGCAAATACGCCGCGCGCGCGCGTAGGCGTTGTCCGAGAAGAGAATAAAGCTCAGCGCGTCCACAATCTCGCCGTTGAGCAGGATGTCCAGCTTCACGAGCTTTGACGGCCGGTAGCCCTCCAGCTCATAGTCCAGTGACCCGTAGCCGCGCGTGCGGCTCTTGAGCGCGTCAAAGAAGTCATAGATAATCTCGTTCAGCGGCATGGAATAGTGCAGCTCCACACGCCGCGGGTCAAGATACGTCATATCCTTATACTCGCCGCGGCGGTTGGTGCAAAGCTCCATGATCGCGCCCACGTACTCCGGCGGCGTGAGGATATTGGCCTTGGCATACGGCTCCTCCGACGAGGCGATTTCCGCCGGATCGGGATAGTTGAGCGGCGTATACACCTCAATCGTCGTGCCATCGGTTTTGGTTACGCGGTAGACGACGTTCGGCGCGGTGGTAATGAGATCCAGATTATATTCCCGCTCCAGCCGCTCCAGGATAATCTCCATGTGCAGCAGTCCCAAAAAGCCGCAGCGGAAGCCAAAGCCCAGCGCAATGGAGTTTTCCTGCGTAAAGCTCATCGACGCGTCGTTGAGCTTCAGCTTTTCCAGCGCGTCGCGCAGGTCTCCGTACTTTGAGCCGTCGGCGGGATATACGCCCGAAAAGACCATGGGCTGCGCCTCTTTATAGCCGGGCAGCGCCTCGGCGGCAGGATTTTCCGCACCGGTGATCGTGTCGCCCACGCGCGTGTCGGACACGGTCTTGATGGAGGCCGTCAGATAGCCGACCTCGCCCGCGCCCAGCGCCTCGGCCGGACGCATTCCGAACGGGTGGAGATAACCGACCTCCACAACCTTATAGACTGCGCCGGAGGCCATCATCTTGATGTCCATGCCGGGCTTTACCACGCCGTTGACCACGCGCATATAGACAATCGCGCCGCGGTAGGAGTCATACTGGCTGTCAAAAATCAGGCACTGAAGCGGCGCTTCGCGGTCGCCCTTTGGCGCGGGCACGCCGTTTACCACCATTTCAAGGACGCTGTGGATGTTGATGCCGTTTTTCGCCGAAATTTCCGGCGCATCCATGGCTGGAATGCCGATCACATCCTCAATTTCGTGCTTGACCTCCTCCGGCCGCGCGGCAGGAAGATCAATTTTGTTGATAACCGGCAGAACCTCCAGATCGTTGTCGATGGCAAGATACGTGTTTGCAAGCGTCTGCGCCTCAATACCCTGCGACGCGTCCACAACCAGCACCGCGCCCTCGCATGCCGACAGGCTTCGCGAGACCTCATAGTTAAAGTCCACGTGACCCGGCGTATCAATCAGGTTCAGCACATAGTCCTCGCCGTTATCGGCGTGATAGTCCAGACGCACAGCGCGCGCCTTAATGGTGATCCCGCGCTCGCGCTCCAGATCCATTGAGTCGAGCACCTGCTCGGACATCTCGCGCTTTTCCAGCGTATGGCAGGCCTCCAGCAGCCGGTCGGCCAGCGTGGATTTGCCGTGGTCAATGTGCGCGACAATCGAAAAATTTCGGATTTTGGAAATATCGGTCATAGAAAGGCGCTCCTAGTTAACAGAATAAGCGTTATCAGCGTTTGCGTTTGATGATTACTGCGCGATATTTTCCCGCGCGGCGGTTTCATACTTGGTGCTGGTGGAGAAGTAGGCGTCCAGAATCGGGATGCAGACATTTGCAAGGTTGCCGCCCTGCGCGCCCTTTTCCACGTATACGGCGATGGCAATCTCGGGATTGTCCGCCGGCGCGTACAGGACGAACGAAGCATGGTCAGAGCCGCTGTGCTCGTTGCCCCACTGTGCCGTACCGGTTTTACAGGCCACCTTGATGGGGTAGTTTGCCAGATACTGCGCCGCAGTACCCTTGGTTGCGACAAGCTCCATGCCGGTATGGACGCAGTCAAGCGCCTCGTCGGAGATATCCAGCTCGCTTGCAACCGTTGGCATATGCTCCTCAATGAGTTCCTGATAGTCCCATGAAACAACGCGCGAGAGGAACGTAGCCTTATACCGCACGCCGCCGTTTGCAAGCGCCGAGGTATAGCACACCATCTGCACGGGGGTAAATTTGTTATCAGACTGGCCGATGGCGGCCTGAATGATATCCGCACCGTACCAGCCGGCCTGATCGCCGGTATAGAGCGCTTTCTTCGTCTCGGCATTGGCGCGTGTGCCGGTGTGCTCCGGCAGCTCCACGCCCGTGCTCTCGCCAAGGCCAAGCGCCTTGGCCACCTCGTCCAGCGGGTCTTTGCCGGTCGCGCCGTAGTAGTTGTTATACGTCAGGCGGCCGATTTCATAGAAGTAGTAGTTACACGACTCCTGCAGAGCCTGCTGCATATTCACCGTGCCGTGCGTTGTCTGTGTGCTTGTCCAGACGTAGCACTTCGGCATATATCCATAGTCCTTATAGTAGTCATACACACCCTTGTCGGTGATCTCATAGTACTCGCTGAAGCCGCCAAGGTCAATGGCCGCAATCGACGTGACCATCTTATAGATTGAGCCCGGCCAGTACTCCGCGTCCAGCGCGCGATTATAAAGCGGGGCGTATTTGTCCTTGGAAAGCTCGTTATAGTCCTGATTGAACGTGGACAGGTCATAGCTTGGATAGCTGACGCAGGCGAGAATCTCGCCGGTCTTTACCTGCTGGACGACGACTGCACCGCCCTCGGCGTCCTTTCCCTCGCTCTTACGGCCAACGCCGTTTTCGCGCAGGTTCAAAATTACGCTTTCCAGTGCCTGCTCGGCAACAGCCTGTAGGGAAATGTCGATTGTCAGCTCCACGTTATTGCCCGGCTGCGGACGAGATTCAAAGTGTTCCTCCAGAATGTCGCCGCTTGTTGATACTGTAGTGTATTTGACGCCGCTTTCGCCGTGGAGATAGTCCTCAAACGCCCGCTCGATGCCGGTTTTGCCGATAAGCGCATTCATGGCATAGCCCTTTTCGCGGTATTCGTCGGCCTCCTCGGCGTAGATCGGGCCGATGCTGCCCAGCAGATGCGCGGCGGACTTTGTGTGGTATTCACGAACCGTGCCGGTTTCCACAATAACGCCCGGGACGCCAAGCTCCATCACGGCGGCCAGATCCTCCGCCGCCACGTCGGTTGCCAGCGTGTAGTTTTCAAGGCCGATGCCGTCAATGCTTCGCAGCTCCAGCTCATAGCGCACGGAGATAACACGGTACGCCTGATCGAGATCCCAATCGTCGGGGATGGAATAGTCGCGCCGCAGATTTTTCATCAGCGTCTGCGCCGAGATATCCAGATCATAGCTGTGCGACGAAAGGAACGTGCGGAAATAATCCTGCCACGAATTGCTCAGCGTGTCCATCTCGTATTCGTATGGCCGCGTGGAGGTGACGGGGAAGTGGCTTTGATAGTCGATGCCCAGCTTGTCGCACAGATCGAGCAGCGATAAAAGCTTGTCGTTTGCGGATTTGGTGTTGAACAGGACAAAGTTGATAATCGAGAGGTTATAGCTTGCGCGGTTTGAGATAAGGACATTGCCGTTTCGGTCAAGGATATTGCCGCGCGCAGCCTCCACCACCGTCCGGTAGGTCATGGAGTTGGCGTCAGCCTGCACCTCCTCGGCAAAGACCAGCTTATAAAGCCGCAGTGAGAACAGTCCCAACAGCACCACAACCATCGTGATAAATGCAATCGTCCGGATACGGATACGTCTGATCATGAATTACTACCCGCCTTTCGGATGAGCCATGCAGCCAGCATAATCGGCGGGCAGGCCAGCATGGAAAAAAGGATCTGCGTCAAAAGCGGCCACAGCGCCTCTGTGCCGCTCTGGCCGAGATACGCCTTGAACGCCAGCAGCGTCAGCTGGCACACCAGAAGTGCCATCAGGCTCATCATCAGCGCAGAGACCAGATTCCGGTTAAAAAACCGCTCGCACAAATAGCCCGCAAATACGGCGCACAGTGTGCACAGCACAATCATCAGACCGCCGCCGTCCGCGCCGCTCAGGCACCAGAATACGCCCGTGACAAGTCCAAATATACCGCCGTCTTCCGCGCCGGTGTACATTGCCACGCACGCAAGTGTCACCGGCACAAGGCACAGCTTGCTGCTAAAAAAGCGTGCGTGTCCGAACACCACCGTCTGCAAGACCATAATCATCAGCATCAAAGCGCCATAGAGCGCCCACATCAGGGCGTTTTTATATCTTGCCTGCATAGGCGCTCCTTTCCGGCATATGCCTTGTGTCTACTCCCCGCTCAGCGGTTCGCGTACTGCGTGATAATAAAGATTTCCTCCAGCGCGTCAATGTCGCACGAGGGTTCAAGCGTTGCGTATTTTGCCACGCCCGTCTCGTCAAGCGAGACGTTTGTCAGATAGCCCAGCAGCAGTCCGCGCGGATAGAGCGTAGAGCCGGTGGTGACCACCTGATCGTCGTTTTTCAAAATCGCATCCGTAGGCAGGTAGTTCATACGCAGGATGCTGCTGCCGTCGGCCAGATATGTGCCCTGCACCACGCCCGCATAGCCGGACGAGGCGATGGAGGCGCTGATTTCCATGGACGAGTCGAGGATGGTTGTGATCGTCGCCCAGTTTGTGCCGACCGACGTAATCAGACCGATGACCTGTCCGTTTTCGGTGACGGCGCACATGCCCTCTTCCAGACCGGAGTTCGTGCCCTTGCCGATGGTGAACTCACTTTTATAGTTGGAGGAATTCCATGAAATGATATACGCCGACACGAATACATAGTCCTCATGCTCGTCCGACAGATCCAGCAGCATTTTCAGCCGCTCGTTTTCACGCTGAAGCGTCTCGGCGCTGCGCACATCCTCCTCCATTTGCAGGATTCTGCGCTCCAGCTCCTGATTCTTTGCCTGAAGCGACTCATAGGAGAACAGATAGTTATAGTACCGCTCGGCCTGCCGGTCAATGGCGGCCACGCCGCTTCGGATGGGGGAGAGGATCGTTCCCACCAGATTTTTCAGCACCGGCGTCCCGGAGGAGACAGCCGTGACAACGGTAATGAGAATGGCCAGAATCACTGCGACAATCAAGAGCGTCTTGACGCGTGCCGACCAGAAGTGCTTATTCAAGGAATCACCCCGATTCGTTCCGTATAAAATCGCTTACGCGCCAAGCACGCCGTGCACGCGCAGCATTTCATAAAGCGTGCACATGGGAAGCCCCATGACCGTAAAATAGTCGCCGGACAGGTGGCTGACAAACACACACGCGCGGCCCTGAATGCCATATGCGCCGGCCTTGTCCATCGGTTCGCCGGTTGCGATATAATCGCAGATTTCCGCGTCGGAAAGATCGCGGAATGTGACCTCGGTTTTTACCACGCGCGTGTCGGCCTTGCCGTCTGCGTATACGCTCAGGCCGGTCATGACCTCATGCGTGCGGCCGGAGAGCATCCGCAGCATCTGCGCGGCCTGCGCCTCGCTGTGCGGCTTGCCGAGAATCACATTGTCGCACACGACAATGGTATCGGCAGAGATAATCACGCTGTCCGGGCATTGGGCTGCCACAGCCTGCGCCTTGGCGGCGCTGACGCGCGCAACCTCATGCTCTGCCGGGAGTTCCGGGTTCATCGTCTCGTCAATGTCGGCGGTTTTTACCGCAAATGGGATGTTCAGCAGCCCCAGAAGCTCTCTGCGGCGCGGAGAGCCGGAGGCAAGAATCAGCTTCAAATTCGTCAAGTCCTTTCGCCGCGCTTATTCCACGCCTCTTGCGTAGAGGCCGCGCGTATAGCTTCCGGCGTCAAAGCGGCCGCCGGTCTGGTATTCATATAAAATGGTATCAATTTCGCCGGGGTTTTCCGTGGTAAACTGCATCCGCAGCGCCCACAGTCCCATTCCACGAAACGCTTCTTTCTTATCCAGCAGATAGAGCTTTTTGCCGTTGAGCACCACGCTCCGGCACGTGCCGGGGTCCTTAACCACCGGGAATTCCTCGCCCATGCGGTCAGTCAGCTTCACGGGCGCTGCCGTGTCGCAGCTGCATACGCCGGTGCGGTTCTTCATCAGGCAGTTTTCCGTCAGCATTAGCGGCAGACGGCCGTAGATCAGCACCTCACTCGGCACAGCCTTGGAGATATCGCGAATCTGCGGCAGCGTCAGCTCAAAGGACAGCAGCTGCGAGTCCATCCCCTGCGCGCGCAGATAGTGCATGGCACGGGAGTTATAGATGTTCAGGCCAAAATCGCCGCGCACGGCGAAGCCCGCGGCCTTGCCCACGCGCATCTGACCGAGATTTCCAACCAGAAGCTGCCGCACACCCATAAGATACGCCTTTTTCAGCTGCTCGGCAATCCGGGCATTCTCACCGCTCCAGAATACGCGCGGCAAAATCGCCGCCAGCTGCGTCTCCACGCCAAGGCGCGCCGGCAGATCAGGATTTTCCACGATCTCCGACAGCGGCACATACAAAACCGCCGGGTGCAGCGAAAGCATCTTTGACGTAATCTGCTGCACTGTGCGCACGGCAACGGTCAGCTGCGGCTCGCCGGACATTCCATCATAGAGCGCCGGGGCGTTATAGGCATTGATCTGCCGCAGCGGTGTGCGGCCGCGCCGCGCCGTCAGCTCCGCCAGCACATCGCGCCGCATGGCATTGATCGCCGAGGCCGGGAGCATCAGTCCCGCGTCAATCACCGCGCGCATCTGCACGCAGCGATACGGCGTACCGCCCGTCTTGCCGAGCCGCTCGGACAGCTCATCCTCGGTCAGCGAGCGCACCTGCGCCTCCTGCGGCACAGGGCCGCGCGCCTTGCACACATGTCCGTCGTCGTCCTCAACGGCCAGCTGCGCGGGCTCGCCGCGCCGGATAATGGCATAAAAGCGGACGGGAATGCGCAGATTTTCACCGTTTTCATATGTCGCACGCGCCGTGGCGAACAGCTCGCGGTTATCCTCGGGCTCTTGCCGCGTGCCGAACATCGACACGCCGGTCTTGCCCAGATAATAGCCCTGCGTAAAGCCCTGCCGCGAGAACGCGGCCTCCAGCTCCTCCAGATCGTTTTCCGTTACCGGCTTGCCGTCGAGTGCGGCACGGTAGGCCTTGGTCACCACGGCCACATACTCCGGGCGCTTCATGCGCCCCTCAATTTTCAGCGATGTTACGCCGATGCGGCGCAGCTCGTCGAGATATTCAATCAGGCAGTTATCGCGCAGGCTGAGCGGGTAGCGCGACGGCTCGAACCGGCCGTAGCCATAGGGCAGGCGGCACGGCTGCGCGCACTGGCCGCGGTTGCCGCTGCGGCGGCCGATGACCGACGAGAGATAACACTGTCCCGAATAGCACATGCAAAGCGCGCCGTGGACAAATACCTCAATCTCCACCGGGCTTCTGCGGCAGATGTGCGCAAGCTCCTCGCGCGGCAGCTCCCGCGCGAGCACCACGCGCGTCACGCCGAGCTCCGCCGCCTGCTGCACGCCCTCCAGCGAATGGATGCTCATCTGCGTGGACGCGTGAATAGCGACCTCGGGCGCAATTTCGCGGCAAAGCGCCACCATGCCCAGATCCTGCACGATAAACGCGTCGATACCGAACGCGGCGGCAGTGCGGATAACATCGGCAGCCTGTACCATTTCGCGGTCAGACACCAGCGTATTGAGCGTCAGGTGCACCTTGACGCCGCGCACGTGGCAGTAGACAATTGCCTCGCGCAGCTCATCGGCGGAAAAATTCTGCGCGCCCATGCGCGCGTTAAACGCGTCATAGCCCAGATATACGGCGTTTGCGCCGTTCTGAACGGCGGCGCGCAGCGCCTCCATCGACCCGGCGGGGGATAACAGTTCCATCATACTTCTTCCTCATATTCCCATCGCAATCGGCGCAGGAGCAAAGTCCGCGCGCCAGCGTATAAAAATCCGCATACATTATAGCACAATCCCCCGCGTCAGGAAAGTGGCATTTGCGGGAAATTGTAAACGTTTCGTTTCTTTTTCATGAATTTTGCGCAGAAAGAAACAGAAGCCTCCCGTGGAAGACTCCTTTAAAATGCTTGCAGCAACGCATCAAAGCCTCCCTTGTGCAAAGGGAGGTGGCGAGGCGTACGCCGAGTCGGAGGGATTGTACAGTAAAATATCGCCCCCACTATGATCTATTATCGGCGAAATTGCAGAAGCGATCGTTTACAATCCCTCAGTCAGCTTCGCTGACAGCTCCCTTTACACAAGGGAGCCTAAAAGGTACGAAAAACCGCCACTCTGCCAAGTGACGGTTTTTGCGCGGTCTAACGTGAATTAGACCTACCAATTACTTTTCACATTG
>CAKTUT010000010.1 GCA_934621665.1 uncultured Oscillospiraceae bacterium
AGTCCTCGGTGATCAACAAGCTTTTGCTGCGTAAAAACTTTGCCCGCGTGGGCGAAGCGCCCGGAAAGACAACTCATATCAATTTCTTCCGCATTGACAACAAAATCTATCTGGTCGATCTGCCTGGCTATGGCTACGCCAAGGTTCCAATGAAAGAAAAGGAGCGCTGGGGACGGCTGATGGAGGCCTACTTTGCGGCAGAGGATACGATTGACTACGGCGTTATGCTTGTGGATGCGCGCCATAAGCCCACAGCAAACGATGTGATCATGGCCGATTATTTTAAGGCCAGCGGCAAGCCTTTTGCGGTGGTTGCAAACAAGCTGGACAAGCTGAAAAAGAGCGAAATTGAGCCAAATCTGGATTGCATCCGGCAGACGCTGATGCTGCCGGAGGACGTGCCGCTGATTCCATTTTCGGCGGAGAGCGGCCTTGGCCGCGAAGCGCTGCTTGGCATCATTCTGAAAGTGGCGGGCGAATAGGCAAAAAAATCAGGCCAAACGGCCTGATTTTTTGTTCTTGTAATACGGACACGAAAGTCGTAAAATGGTGTTAAGAGGACGGAAGATCGTCCGCAGCTGTTTGAAAACGAAAGGAGAACACGGATGCTGAATCATTTCTGTAAAAAACCGCTTTGGGAATGCTCCGCAACACTCTCCGCCGTCGCCATGGGCGCAGTTCCGGCGGAAACTGTCATTTTAAATGCCAAGCTGGTAAACGTCTGTACGCATGAAGTTGAGGAAAATATCGGCGTGGCAATTCACAGCGGCCGCGTGGCGCTGGTAGGTGACGCGTCGCACTGCATCGGCGAGGGTACGCGCGTCATTGACGCGAAAGGCAGCTATATCGCGCCCGGTCTGCTGGACGGACATATGCATGTGGAATCGTCGATGCTTTCCGTCGGTGAGTATGCGCGCGCGGTTGTGCCGCACGGCACAACCGGCATTTACTATGATCCGCATGAGATCTGCAACGTCATGGGACTTGACGGCGTGAATCTGATGGTAGCTGACGCTGAGCGAACACCGCTCAAGGCCATGCTGACCACGCCCTCCTGCGTACCGGCTGTTCCCGGGTTTGAGGATTCCGGCGCGGAAATCACCTCACGCGATATTGCAAACGAGATGCAGCGCGACGTGACGGTTGGCCTTGGTGAAATGATGAACTTCCCCGGCATTCTGGGCTCAAATTCAGAAACGCACGCCATCACCGGTGAGACGCTCAAGGCCGGTAAGATTGTCACCGGACACTATTCCATTCCCGACACCGGACGCGGGCTGGAGGCGTATATTGCAAGCGGCGTTCGCTGCTGCCATGAGTCCACGCGCGCCGAGGATGCACTGGAAAAGATGCGCCGCGGTATGTATGCCATGATGCGCGAGGGTTCGGCGTGGCATGACCTCAAGGTTGTCGTCAAGGCCATCACCGAGCACAAGGTCGATACGCGCTATGCCGTCATGATCTCCGACGATACGCATCCGTTTACGCTTCTGCGGGACGGCCATCTCGATCACATTGTCCGCCGCGCTATTCAGGAGGGCGTTGACCCCATTACGGCGGTACAGATGGTCACGATCAACTGCGCGCAGTGCTTCCAGATGGATCATGAGCTCGGCTCGATTGCGCCGGGCAAGTGCGCGGATATTATTTTCGTGGACAATCTTGAAAAGTTCAACGTCACGCGCGTCATGATTGACGGCGATGTTGTTGCCGAAAACGGCAAGATGTGCGTGGAGTTTGCACCGTATACCTATCCGGATTACGCGATGCATACCATGCACGTGGGCGAGACGATTACGCCAGAGACGTTCCGCATTTCCACGCAGCAAAAGGACACCGCCATGGTGCGCGTGATGGAGATTATCCCCGCACGTGTGGGTAACTTTGAGCGCCACGTGAAGCTGAATGTTGAAAACGGCTGCCTCAATTCGGATGTTTCGCAGGATGTGCTCAAGACATTCGTTTTTGAGCGCCATAAGAATACCGGCAAGCACGGCGTGGGCTTTGTCAAGGGCTTCCACATCACGCGCGGCGCGATGGCATCAACGGTTGCGCACGACGCGCACAACCTGCTGGTCATCGGCACGAACGACGCGGACATGGCGCTGGCTGCAAACACGCTGATCGAGTGCGGCGGCGGTATGTGTGCGGTGCAGGACGGCAAGGTGCTCGGCTGCGTGCCGCTGCCGCTTGCGGGTCTGATGAACCCGCAGCCCTGCGAGGAAATGAGCAGACTGGTTGAAAAGCTTGACGCGGCGTGGAAGCAGATCGGCTGCGATATCGTCTCGCCATTTATGACGATGGCGCTGATTTCGCTTGCGTGTCTGCCCGAGGTTCGACTGACGAACAGGGGAATGGTTGACTGCACAAAGTTCCAGTTTGTTCCACTTGAGGTTGAGGAAGAAAACCAATAAAATACGCACATGAGCGGAACGCCGCAATGCGGCGTTCCGCATTCTTGTAAAATTGCGGCCGCTGTGATATACTGTTCTAAATTATCGGTAAAGGGAAGAATCTGCTTTGGAAAAGTTTCTGGCATGGGTGCAGCAGCTGCAATGGAATACGGTTTGGCAGACGGCGATGATTGTGGCGGCGTCGCTGCTTTGTATTACGTTTCATGAAACGTGCCATGGCCTGGTTGCCTACTGGCTGGGCGATCCCACAGCAAAAAATCAGGGTCGCCTGACGCTCAACCCCATCAAGCATATCGACCTCATGGGACTGATTATGATGGCTGTGTGCCATTTTGGCTGGGCAAAGCCTGTGCCGGTGGATATGCGGAATTTCAAAAATCCAAAGACCGGCATGGCGCTGACGGCGCTGGCAGGGCCGGTTTCCAACGTGCTGCTGGCATATCTGGCAATGCTGTGCTATTCGCTCTGCTACTATTTCAGCGCTGTCCATGAATCGGACGCCGCGCGGTATTTACTGCTGTTTTCCTATTATGTTGTGCTCATCAGCGCAGGACTTGCTGTGTTCAACATTTTCCCCATTCCGCCGCTTGACGGCTCAAAGGTGCTGTTTGCGCTTTTGCCGGACGAGTGGTACGCAAAGCTCATGCGCTATGAGCGCTATGGCATGGCGCTGCTGGCAGTCCTGCTGCTGACAAACGTGCTGGATACACCGCTGGAATTTTTGCGCGACGGCCTGACAAGCGGCCTTGCGTATATTGGCATGTGGCCGTTTGAGCTGCTGATGAATTTATCTGCATAGGAGTGCGCATGGAACAGCCTGTCTATCATCTGGAGGGCGTCGTCCGCGCAAAGGCCGAGAGTCTGGAGGATTTCAACGGCCCGCTGGACGTCATTTTCCTGTTACTCAGTAAGAATAAAATTGAAATTCAGGACGTCAGCATCAGCGCCATTTTGGAGCAGTATCTGGCGTATCTGGATGAAATGAAGCGGATGGATGTGGAGATTGCCAGTGAGTTTACCGCCATGGCGTCGCATCTGATGCTGATTAAGACAAAAATGCTGCTTTCAGCGGCAGAGGCTGCCGAGGCGCAGAGCGAGATGGAGCTTCTGATTCAGTCGCTGGAACAGCGGCGGCAGCGCGAGGCGTTTGCAAAGCTGCAAGACGGAGTGAAGTTTCTCGGCTCGCGCAACGAGATTGGTCTTGGGCTGTTTGCCAAGCAGCCGGAGCCGCTGTCGCGCGATAAGGCGTATCGTTATCAGCATGACCGTGAGGATTTGCTGTCAGCGCTTGCTGCGATTGAAGAGCGCGAGGCGCGGATGCTGCCGCCTCCGGCGTCAAACTTTGCCGGAATCGTCGGCGTGGAGCGCTATCCTGTGACGGTAAAGGCGGCGGAAATTCTAAAAAAGCTGCTGTCAAACGGCGTGACAAAATTTCTGTCGCTGTTTCGCAGAAGCCGCAGCAGGTCGGAAATTGTGGCGACGTTTCTTGCAGTTCTTGAATTATGTAAACTGAAATCCGTCTCTGTTGATGAGATGGATGGGGAAATGACTGTAACGTATTTGCGGATGCCGGAGGAGACGGTAGTGGAGGAGGAGAGCACAGCGCATGGAGCAAAATGATTTGCAGCGAGCCATTATGGCTGTTTTGTTTGCCGCTGGTGAGCCGGTTGCCGCGTCGCGGCTGTGCGAGTCGCTCGGCGTAAGCGAGGATGCGCTTGCGCGCGAGACGCAGGCGCTGATGGATATGCTGGCGTATAACCGCAGCGGAATCCGTATCGTACATCTGGAAAATGCATATCAGATGTGTTCTGCCTCTGAGCAGGCGGAAGCAGTTACACGGACGCTGGAGACGCGCAAGCCGCCTAAGCTTTCACAGTCACAGCTGGAAACGCTGACGGTAATTGCCTATTACCAGCCTGCGACGCGCGCGTATGTTGAGCAGATTCGCGGCGTGGACAGCGCCTACTGCGTCAGCGCGCTGCTTACAAAGAAGCTTATCTGCGAGGCCGGGCGGCTGAATGTCCCCGGGCGGCCGATCCTTTATAAGACCACGCCGGATTTTCTGCGTGTGTTCGGTTTGTCGTCGCTCGACGAGCTGCCGGAGATTGAAAAAATGGAGTTCCAGTCAAAGCAGCAGCTGCAGATGCAGCTGGAGGCCGAGCAGGCTGCGGGCAGCGCCGATGCGGAAGCGCAATCACAGGCTGCGCCTGTCGATGGGTCGGATACACCCAGGGAGGGCGAGCAGCTGACGCTGGCGGAGGACGCGCAATGACGTGGTGGATGATTCTGCTGCTGATTTTCGGCGTGTTGTTCCTCATCGGCTGTATCCCCGTTGGCGTATGGCTGCGGTATCAGGACGAGACCCTGACATTGAAAGCAAAAATCGGCTTTTTGAAGCTCCAACTCCTGCCAAAGGATGAAAAACAGCCGAAAAAAGCAAAAAAACCGAAAAAACCGAAGAAAGAAAAACCTCAAAACAAGAAGCTGGAAGCCAAAAGCGGCAAAAAACAGCCGCTTTTACCGAAAGGCGTTGGCACGATTTTTGATCTGCTGCGTCTGCTTGGCGATACGCTTGGCAATCTGCGCCGCAAAATCCGGATTGAAGAGCTGAGACTCCATCTGATTTTCGGCGGGGATGATCCGGCGGACGCGGCGATGAACTATGGCCGCGGCTGGGCAATCATCGGCGCGATGAATCCGTATCTGGAGCGGCTGTTTGTGATAAAAAAACGTGACATTCAGCCATTTCTCGATTATAATACAGACAAGATGAAAATAGACGCGCAGCTGACGCTGACGATTACCATCTGGCGTGTGCTGGCGCTGGCGCTCCGTGCGGGCGTTGGGTTTTTGAAAATTATGAATGCTAGGAAAAAAGGCGGTGCAGGAAATGAATCATCCTCTTAATGAAATGATGACGAACTCCATGGGAAAAATCCGCGACATGGTGGACGTCAACACGGTCATCGGCGACCCCATCACCACGCCAGACGGCGTGACGCTGATTCCCATTACCAAGGTTTCCATCGGTTATGGCGGCGGCGGTTCGGATTTTCCAACCAGCGCAGCGTCCAACCGCGACAATGCCTTTGGCGGCGGTGCAGGTGCGGGCGTAAAGATTACGCCGATGGCGTTTCTGGTAATCCGCGGCGAGTCGGTGCGGATGCTGCCGGTGGCAGAGCCGGCGTCTACGTCGGTTGACCGTATCATTGAGCTTGTACCTGATATTCTTGACCGTGTGGAGGATATGCTGCGCGGACTCAAGGAGAAAAAGACGGACGGCGACGCGGAATAACGTATGTTTTTTCACCTGCGGCAAATACTAGCACGGGTGATAAAATGAAATATGGATTTGTTCGGACGGCGGCGGCCGCAGCTGCCGCCGCCCTTTTTCTGACGAGCGCCGTCTATGCAGCAGCGCCGGAAAACGCGGCGCGGCGCGCCATTCTGGCGGATGGCGTCAGCGGACGCGTGCTGTATGAGAAATCGGCGGATGAGCGAAGCCTGATTGCAAGCACAACGAAAATCATGACCGGGCTTTTGATCTGTGAAAACTGTGATTTGAACGCCGAATTTTCCATTCCGGCGGAGGCCGTCGGTGTGGAGGGCTCGTCGCTGTATTTAACGCAGGGCGAGGTTTGCTCGGTGCGTGAGCTGCTGTATGGCATGATGCTCCGTTCGGGCAACGATGCGGCCACGGCGCTTGCAATTTTCTGCGACGGAAGCATCGAGCGCTTTGTCGCGCGGATGAATATGCGTGCGCGTGAGCTTGGCCTGTGGGGGACGCATTTTGAAAATCCGAGCGGTCTTGACGCGCAGGAACACTATTCCACAGCGCGCGATCTTGCAAAGCTTGCGTGCGCGGCGATGAAGAATCAGACGTTCCACGAGGTGGTCTCGACCAAGTCGGTAACCATTGGCAGCCGGACGATGACGAATCACAATAAACTTCTCTGGCGCTATGACGGCGCATCTGGAATCAAAACCGGCTATACGCGCGCGGCCGGACGCGTCCTTGTCAGCTGCGCCGAGCGCGACGGGCGGCGGCTGATTGCCGTGACAATTGACGATCCGGACGACTGGAATGACCATGCGGCACTGCTGGACTATGGCTTTGACGCGTTTGAAGCGCGGAAAGTGGCAGTGGCGGGGCAGACACTTGCGCAGCTGCCGGTGATTTCCGGCGAGCAGGCGTCGGTGGAGCTGGTGGCGGGTGATACGCTTGTGCTGCCGCTTTTGCCGGAGGAAACGATAGAAATACGCATTCTTGCGCCGCAGATGGTGTTTGCGCCTGTCCTTGCCGGACAGGCCGGGACGGCAGAGGTGTGGTGCGGCGGAGAAAGGCTTGGCGAGATCCCGCTTTACTATCGCCAGCCTGTGGCGCAGGTGACGGCACAGGGACGCTTCCGGCGGATATTTGGAGGATAAGATGGAAGAAAGACTGCAAAAGATCCTTTCACGCTGCGGCGTAGCGTCACGGCGTGCGGCAGAAGAGATGATTGCCCAGCGACGCGTACGCGTCAATGGCAACACGGCGATGCTTGGCGATACCGCCGATGCGGAGCAGGATGTCATTGAGGTGGACGGCAAGCGCATTGCGCGCGAGCGCGCGCGAGTGTATCTGATGCTTAACAAGCCGCGCGGCTACGTCACAACGCTCAGTGACGAAAAGGGGCGGCGCGACGTGTCGGAACTTGTAGCTGACTGCGGCGCGCGTGTTTATCCGGTTGGGCGGCTGGACTTAAATTCCGAGGGACTTTTGCTGATGACGAACGACGGCGCGCTGGCAAATCGCCTGATGCATCCAAAAAGCGAGATTGAAAAGTCGTATCTGGTGTGGGTGAGCGGCTATCATGACGGCTGTGAAAGAACGATGGCACAGCCGATTGAAATCGACGGGCGCAAAACGTCGCCTGCTGAGGTAAAGCTTCTTCACCGTGACGGTGAAATTGCACTGCTGTCGTTTACCATCCACGAGGGACGCAACCGCCAGATTCGCCGCCTTTGTGAGGCGGCGGGTGTGCGCGTGACGCGCCTGCGCCGCACGGCAGAGGGCACACTTGAACTGGGTGAGCTTGCAAGCGGCAAATGGCGCGAGCTGACGATGGAGGAGATTGAGACACTTTACCGGGAAACGGAAAAGAAGTAAAAATAATTTGAATTTCGCGCAGTTTTTTGCTTTCACACTTGCAAAAGCTGCGCGAAAACTGTATCATATTATCTGTTGTTTCGATGATTTACGATGTGGCGCAGGAGGAAAACTATGGCGGCGGATATTCTCAGTCAGATTCGTGAGCGTCACCGCTCCTTTTCCAAGGGACAGAAGCTGATTGCAAATTATATTCTCGATTCCTATGACAAGGCCGCGTTTATGACGGCCTGCAAGTTGGGGAAAACGGTGGGTGTGTCCGAGTCTACGGTTGTCCGCTTTGCGGTGGAGCTTGGCTTTGACGGCTACCCCAGCATGCAGAAAACGCTTCAGGAGCTGGTGCGCACGCGCCTGACCTCGGTGCAGCGGATGGAAGCGGCAAACGACCGCATCGGCAATCAGGACGTGGTGTCAACTGTCTTACAGGCTGATATGGAGACCATTCGCAAGACGAACGACGCACTAGACCGCGGCGAGATGGAGCGGAGCGTGGACGCCATTTTGCAGGCGCGGCACATCTATATTATTGGCGTGCGCTCCTCAGCGGCTATTGCAAGCTTTTTGAATTTTTATCTGCGCAACCTGTTTGACAACGTTATGCTGGTTTCCTCTACGGCGACAAGCGAGATGTTTGAACAGATGCTGCGCGTGAACACGGGCGATGTGGTAATCGGCATCAGCCTGCCGCGCTATTCCAGCCGGACAATCAAGACTATGCAGTTTGCACACGATTCCGGCGCAACCACCATTGCGATCACTGACAGCACAGATGCACCGGCGGGAAAGCTTGCCGACCACGTGCTGGTAGCAAAGAGCGATATGGTGTCGGTGGTTGATTCGTTGGTCGCGCCGATGAGCGTGGTAAACGCGCTGATTGTGGCAATCAGCCGCCGGCAGCAGCGGCAGGCAGCAGATACATATAAGACACTGGAGCGTCTGTGGGATGAGTATGACGTATATGAACGAATCGAATAGGGTTGTAGTGATTGGCGGCGGCGCGGCGGGAATGATGGCCGCGGGCACCGCCGCGGCAAACGGCGCGCAGGTGACGCTGCTGGAAAAAAACGACCGTCTCGGGAAAAAGCTTTATATCACCGGCAAGGGACGCTGCAATGTGACAAATGACTGTCCGGCAGAGGAGTTCTTTCAGAATGTGCCGCGTAATCCGCGCTTTTTGTACAGTGCAATCTATGGCTTTGCACCGCGCGATGCCATGGCATTTTTTGAGGAACTTGGCTGCAAACTGAAAACGGAGCGCGGAAATCGCGTGTTTCCGGTAACCGACCGCTCGGCAAGCGTAATTGACGCGCTGCGCGCGTGGCTGCGCCAGACGGGTGTTAAGATTGTCAATGAGCCGGCGGCACGGATTTTGACGGAAAATGGTACGGTGGCTGCCGTGCGCGCGGAAAAGCTGCTGTATCCGGCAAACCGCGTGATTCTGGCGACCGGTGGATGCAGCTATCCGCTGACCGGCTCTACCGGAGACGGCTACCGGATGGCGGAGTCGCTTGGGCATACGGTTGTTGCACCCGAGGGCTCGCTTGTGCCGCTGGTGGAAAAGGGCTACTGGTGCAAGCAGATGCAGGGACTTTCGCTGAAAAATATTGCGATCCGGCTGGTGAACCAAAAGGGCAAATGCGTCTATGAGGAGTTCGGCGAGCTGCTGTTTACGCACTTTGGCCTGTCTGGGCCAGTGATTCTGAGTGCCAGTGCGCATATGAAGCCGGGAGAGCACTATACGGTAGTGATTGACCTGAAGCCGGCGCTGGACGAGCAGAAGCTTGACCAGCGGCTGCTGCGCGATTTTGAGCAGTATCAGAACCGAAATTTTGAAAACGTGCTGCATGAGCTTTTGCCAAAGGCCATGGTGCCGGTGGCGGTCAAGCGCAGCGGCATTGATCCGGAGCAGAAAGTGCACTCCATCACGCGCCAGCAGCGGCAGGCGCTTGTGCAGCTGATTAAGCATTTTGATATTGAAATTGCATGCAAAGCGCCGATTGAGGAGGCAATTGTCACCTCCGGCGGTATCAAGGTGAATGAAATCGACCCGAAAACGATGCAGTCCAAGCTGGTGCGTGGGCTGTATTTTGCGGGCGAGATCATTGACGTGGACGCCTACACAGGCGGGTTTAATTTGCAGATCGCGTGGGCAACCGGTCGCGCGGCAGGGCTTGCTGCGGCGGCGTATGCAGAAATTTGACGGGAGGAATCTCGATGAGAAAGAAATTTTACAGCGTGGCCATTGACGGCCCGAGCGGCGCGGGTAAAAGTACGCTTGCGCGCCGTGTGGCGGAAAGGCTGGGCTTTCGGTATGTGGACACCGGCGCAATCTACCGCGCCGTGGGCTATCACATGGCGCTGATGGGCGTAGGGCCGCGCGATAAGGACGGTATTACGCGGTTTATTGACGATGTGAATATCCAGATTGTCTACGCGGACGATGGCATTCAGCATATGATTTTAAACGGCCGCGACATCACCGATGGGATCCGCACGCCGGAGATGTCGGTGTATGCCTCCGGCGTTTCAGCGCTGCCGTGCGTGCGCGATTATCTGCTGGATATGCAGCGAAGCCTTGCCCGGACGAACAATGTCATTATGGACGGCCGTGACATCGGAACGGTTGTCCTGCCGCAGGCGGACGTGAAAATCTTCCTGACGGCATCGGCCGAGGTGCGCGCGCAGCGCCGCTATGCGGAGCTGATCTCCAAGGGAGAAAATGTGACGCTCGACAAGGTACTGGCGGATATGCGCCAGCGCGACAAACAGGATTCCACACGCGCCGTTGCGCCGCTTCGCTGCGCGGAGGACGCGGTGCGGCTGGATACCTCCGAGATGAATCTGGATGAGGCCGAGGCGGCTATCTTGAAAATTGTCAGGGGGAAGCTGGGATGAAGTTCTGGTACTGGGTGTGCTATGGGCTTGCAAGTATCGGCCTGTTCATCTGGCATCCGTTTTCGCGCTTTCATGGACGGGAGAACATCCCGGATGGCGGTGCGGTGTTCTGCTCGAATCATGCAAGCGCTGCCGATGCGGTTTGGGTTTTGCTTGCACTGCGACAACCGAATATGATCCGCGTCATGGCAAAAAATGAGCTGCACCACGCATTTTTTATTGGCTGGGTTATGGAGAAGTTCAGGATTATCTTTGTTCATCGCGGCAAACACGACACAAAGGCGTTTGATACATGTATTTCGGCACTGGAAAACGATGAGAAGCTTCTGATGTTCATCGAGGGCACGCGCTGGCGTCCGGATAAGGACACGCGCGCAAAGACCGGTGCGTTCCGTATGGCGGCACAAACCGATAAGCCGATTGTTCCGGTGTATGTGACGCGTAATAAAAAGCCGTTTGCGCCGGTTGACGTGATCATCGGTAAGCCATTTAAACTGGAGTGCGGCGCAGAAGCATCACACGAGACGCTTCAGCGCGTGGCGGACGAGACGCTTTACGAGATCTACAAAATGGGCGGTGATACATATGCAAATCATGTTGGCCGAGACAGCGGGCTTCTGCTTCGGAGTTGACCGCGCCGTCTCGCTGGTGGAGCAGGCGGTGAAAGAGGGCAAGCACGTTGCGACGCTTGGACCGATTATCCACAACCGCCACGTGACAAGCCGGTTTGAGGCGCTCGGCGTGCGCGAGATTGCATCACCGGAGGAGGCAAGACCGGATGAATGCGTCATCATCCGTTCGCATGGCGTGAGCCGGACAGTGTATGATCAGCTGATAGCGCGCGGCGTTGAGGTGGTGGATGCTACGTGCCCGTTTGTCAAGAAAATTCACCATATTATTGCCGCGGCGGAGGAAAATGGACAGCAGCCGGTGATTATCGGTACGCGAAGCCACCCAGAGGTGCAGGCCATTGCGGGCTGGTGTCATGATCCACAGATTTTTGAAACGCCGGAGGAGCTGGCCGAATGGCTTCAGAATGATGTAAATCGCACAAAGATACCCATCCGTATGGTCAGCCAAACCACCAGTACGCAGAAATTATGGGAAAAATCTTGTGAAATTTTAAAAAAAGAGTGTACAAATTCAGAAATATTTGATACAATATGCAAAGCTACGGAGATGCGTCAATTTTGCCGAGCTTCTCGAGCAGTCCCTCAAAACTTTAAATAATGGAGATAAGGTCACTGGCACGGTTATGGCGATCGGCTCGACGGAAGTCGAAGTTGACCTGGGCACCAAGCATACGGCATACATCCCGGTGGAAGAGTTCCTGACCGAGCCGGGTGCAAAGATCGAGGACGCTGTCAAGGTCGGCGATCAGGTTGAGGCAATCGTTGTCCATGTCAATGACGGCGAGGGTGTTGTCCGCCTGTCCAAAAAGCGTCTGGAAGCAGGCAAGGCTTGGGAAGAAATTGAAGCTGCTGTTGAGAGCAAGGAAGTTCTTGAGGGCGTTGTCACCGAAGAAAACAAGGGCGGCGTTGTCGTCAGCATCAAGGGTGTTCGGGTGTTCGTTCCCGCATCCCAGACCGGCGTGCCCAAGGGCGGCGATCTCGGCGCTCTGGTAAAGACCACAGTCAAGCTCCGCATTACCGAAGTCAACCGCGCACGCCGCCGTGTTGTCGGCTCGATCCGCAGTGTCGCTTCTGAAGAGCGCAAGGCTGCGCAGGAGAAGATCTGGAGCGAAATCGAAGTTGGCAAGCACTATCATGGTGTTGTCAAATCCCTCACCTCCTACGGCGCATTTGTCGATATCGGCGGTGTTGACGGCATGGTTCACGTATCCGAGCTCAGCTGGAATCGCATCAAGAATCCGGCAGAGGTTGTCAAGGTTGGCGACGAGATCGACGTGTTCGTGATCTCGTTCGATCCGGAAAAGAAGAAAATCTCTCTGGGCTACAAGACCGCTGAGACCAATCCGTGGACGATGTTCAACGCGCAGTATGCTGTCGGCGACGTTGTCAAGGTCAAGATTGTCAAGCTGATGACTTTCGGTGCATTTGCAGAGATCATCCCCGGCGTTGACGGCCTGATCCACATCTCCCAGATCGCGGATCGCCGCATTGCAAAGCCTGAGGACGTTCTGTCTGAGGGTCAGGAAGTGGATGCAAAGATCATCGACATTGATCAGGAGCACAAGCGTATCTCTCTGTCCATCCGTGCACTGCTGAACGGCAGTGACGAGGCAGAAGCTGAGGGCGACGCTGAGTAATTTCACAAAATACAGGCGGGTCATCTGTGATGACCCGCCTTTTGTTTAGCACCCTATGAAAGAAAGGAGCAACGCATATGCTGTTTTCGTTTTTGCACGACTGCCCGGAATATATTCAGGCGGCGACAGAGCTGGTGCATGGTGAATTTGGCACAGAGCGCAACTATGAGGCGTTTCGCGAGCTGCTGTGCCACTCGATGACGCCGGGAGAGCTTCCGCTGTGCGTGGTGGCAATTGACCGCGGCGAGCTTGTGGGCGCGCTCGGCATCCTGCGCGCCGATCTGATTTCCAGGCAGGATCTGTATCCGTGGATTGCAAATGTGGTGGTGCGGATGGATCGGCGCGGTGAGGGAATTGGCCTTGCGATGTTGCGCTGGAGTCAAAAGGCCTGCCGAAATCTGGGCTATCGCAGAATTTACCTGTATACAACGCTGGAGGGCTATTATGAAAAGCTCGGCTGGCAGTATATGGGCAACGCATGGGAGCAGGATGGTTCTGTACAGAAAGTTTATGCGCTGACACCATAGCGCTGCATGTCTACTTTTTCTGGCAAGACAGAAACAGTAGACCGTTGGAGGCTTCTGTGTCAACGCGATAAACCTCGCGGTAAATCACATCGCGCATTGTCTCAAATTCCGTCTGCGTGATTGTTCCGTCGCGCGTCATAATCCGCAGCGGCTGTGGCGCGCGGCCTACGCCAAGGCTTGGCTGGATGTACGGGTAGTTGTTAAGGAAAAAGCCGTTGCGCCGGTAAAATCCAATCCGGCGGCGCGTAATATCCGATTCCGGCAGCTCTACCTCCAGACAGACCGGCTTCTGCATCGGTGCGGTGACCTGCTGCAAAAGGGCAGAGCCGATACCGCTATTACGCGCGGCAGGGGAGACAGCGAAGTGCTCAATGTAGACGAACGTATCAAAATCCCACACGGTCAAAAGTGCCTTGACATCGCCGCGCTCGTCCCGCAGACCGCAGGGGTGATAGCGGGGATGCGCGAACAGTGCGCGCTGGCCGCCATAGTCGCGGAACTCATCGGCCGGAAAGCTCTGCTCCAGCAGATGATAGAGGCTGTCGATGTCCGCAATGTTAAACGCTTCAACGGGTAACATGAAATTCTCCTTACTTGCTCAATGTGAGGCGCTCTGGCGTTCGCGCTTCCATTGCAGATAGTCGTCATATGTGCCGGGACGGTCGAGGATCGAACCATCAGGCTGGAACTCAATGACGCGGTTACAGGCTGTTTGCAGCAGCTCGTGGTCGTGTGAGGCCAGCAGAATATTGCCCGGAAAAGCGCACAGACCCTTGTTGACGGCCTGAATGGCTTCCATGTCAAGATGGTTGGTCGGCTGGTCAAGCAGAATGACATTCGCGCCCGAGAGCATCATGCGCGAGAGCATACAGCGCACCTTTTCGCCGCCGGACAGGACGTTGACCGGCTTAAAGACCTCATCACCGGAGAATAGCATTCGGCCAAGGAAGCCGCGCAGATACACGTCGTCCTTTTTCGCCGAAAACGGCCGCAGCCAGTCAACAAGACTTTCCTCATGGCCGTCAAAGTATTCGCTGTTGTCCTTGGGCAGGTAGCTGGTAGTGACAGTCTGCCCCCACTTGATGCTGCCCTCGTCCGGTTCCAGTTCACCCATCAGAATCTGGAACATTGTGGTCTGCGCCAGCTCATTTTCGCCGACGAAAGCGATCTTGTCGTTCTTTCCGACGATAAAACTGACCTTGTCCAGAAGCTTCACGCCGTCAACCGTTTTGCTGACGTCGGTAACGAACAGAATGTCCTTACCAACATCGCGCTCACGCTCAAAGCCGACGAACGGATAGCGCCGCGAGGACGCGGGAATTTCCTCCACGGTCAGCTTGTCGAGCAGACGGCGGCGGGAGGTTGCCTGACGGCTTTTACTCTTGTTGGCAGCAAAGCGCGAGATGAATGTTTGCAGCTCGGCAATCTTTTCTTCATTGCGCTTTGTCTTGTTGCGCAGCAGCTGCTGCACCAGCTGGGACGATTCATACCAGAAGTCATAGTTGCCGACGTACTGCTTGATCTTGCCATAGTCGATATCGACAATGTGCGTACAGACGGTATTGAGGAAGTGACGGTCATGGCTGACGACGATGACAAGGCCGGTGTCCTCATAGTCCATGATAAAGTTTTCCAGCCAGTCGATGGCCTCAATGTCAAGGTTGTTGGTCGGCTCGTCCAGCATGACGATATCGGGCTTGCCAAACAGCGCCTGCGCCAGCAGTACCTTGACCTTGTCGCGGCCGTCGGTTGCGCCCATGCGGTCATTGTGCTGTTCGACTGGGATGCCGAGACCCTGCAGCAGGCGGCTGGCGTCGGATTCCGCTTCCCAGCCGTCCATTTCGGCAAACTCCGCCTCCAGCTCGCTTGCACGCAGACCGTCCTCCTCAGTGAAGTCCTCTTTTTCGTAGAGAGCGTCCTTTTCTTTCATCACCTGATACAGCCGGGGATTACCCATGATGACCGTATCGAGAATGGTATATTCGTCGTACTGGAACTGATCCTGCTTCAAAACCGACATTCTTGCGCCGGGTTTGATGGACACGCTGCCGGACGTGGGCTCAAGCTCGCCGGAGAGAATTTTCAGAAATGTGGATTTGCCCGCGCCGTTTGCGCCGATGACGCCATAGCAGTTGCCGGGAAGAAATTGCAAATCGGCGTTCTTGAACAGAACCGAGCCGCCGAACTGCATGGAAAGATTGCTGATTGTAAGCATTTGGTTTCTCCTTGTAAAAATGGAACGTTTTTCTTAGTTTACCACATTTTCACCTGAAATGAAAGGGCACTTGTGAACAGAACATGAATTTTGCGGAAAAGACTTGCATTATCGGAAAAAGCGGCTATAATACAAATTAGCACTCGGAAACGATGAGTGCTAAAACGACGATAGGACGTGAGTTTTATGCCAAAGAAACAGTTTAAAGCCGAATCCAAGCGTCTTTTGGATTTGATGATTAACTCAATTTATACCCACAAGGAAATCTTCCTGCGGGAAATTATATCGAATGCCTCCGATGCCATCGACAAGCTGGCATATCAGGCGCTGACTGATGAAAACGTCGGCTTGAACCGAAGTGACTTTGCCATTCAGCTGAAGGCCGACAAGGATGCGGGCACGCTGACCGTCTCCGATAACGGCATTGGCATGAGCAGGGAAGAGATGGAGGAAAACCTCGGCACAATCTGCAAATCCGGCAGCCTGAAATTCAAGCAGGAGATGGAGAAGCAGGAGGAGCTGGACATCATCGGCCAGTTTGGCGTCGGCTTCTATTCGGCTTTTATGGTTGCTGACGAGGTGACTGTAATCTCCAAGAAGTATGGCAGCAACGAGGCCTATATGTGGCAATCGTCCGGTGCGGACGGCTATACCATCCAGCCTGCCGAGCGTGCTGAGGCCGGTACGGACGTGATCATGAAGCTGAAAGCCGACACCGAGGACGAGCAGTATTCGCGCTATCTCCAGCCGTATACCATCCAGAGCCTTGTGCGCAAATATTCCGACTACATCCGCTATCCGATCAAGATGGATATGGAGCACTCCAAGCTGAAAGAGGGTACGGAGGACGCAGACAAGCCGGAATATGAAACCGTTGTGGAGAACACTACGCTCAATTCCATGGTGCCGATCTGGCAGAAAGCAAAGAAAGACGTCACCGAGGAGGAGTATAATAGCTTCTATAAGGAAAAGTTCTTTGATTTTGAAGATCCCATCGCAACCATCCATGTCAGCGTAGAGGGTGCGGTAACGTATAAGGCGCTGCTGTATATCCCAGCCAAAGCACCGTATGATTTCTATACCAAGGATTTTAAAAAGGGCTTACAGCTCTATTCGTCCGGTGTGATGATCATGGAAAACTGCGCCGATCTGCTGCCCGACTGCTTCCGCTTTGTGCGTGGCATTGTTGATTCGCAGGACCTGAGCCTGAATATTTCACGAGAGATGCTCCAGCATGACCGCCAGCTCAAGTTCATGGCGTCGAATCTGGAAAAGAAGATCAAGGCTGAGCTGACAAAGCTCTGCGAAAACGACCGCGAGAAGTACGAGAAGTTCTTCAATGCGTTTGGCCTCCAGCTGAAATACGGCGTGGTGTCTGACTACGGCCAGAAGAAAGAAATGCTGCAGGATCTGCTGCTGTACTGGTCGAGCAAGGAAGAAAAGCTGATTACCCTGAAAGAGTATACCGACGCAATGCCGGAGGATCAGAAGTACATCTACTTTGCCGCCGGTGAGAGCCGCAGCCACCTGGAGCAGCTGCCGCAGATGGCGCAGCTGAAAGAAAAGGGCTACGACGTACTGTTTATGACCGAAGAGGTTGACGAGTTTATTACCTCCACGCTTCAGAAGTATGCCGACAAGGAGTTCCGCAGCCTGAATGCCGCAGACCTCGGACTTGCCACCGAGGAGGAGAAAAAGGCTGCCGAGGAAAAGACCGAGCAGGCCAAGACGACGCTTGACTTTGTCAAGGAGACGCTGGGCGATGCGGTCAAGGAGGTTCGTCTGAGCACAAATCTTGGCACAAGCCCTGTATGCGTTGTGCCGGGTGAGGGCATGACGTTTGAGATGGAGAAATACTTCCGCCGGGTCAGCCCCGAGATGGACGCCAAGGCTGACCGCATTCTGGAGTTGAACCCCGACCATCCGGTATTTGCCGCACTCCAACTGGCCGTAGCGCAGGATCCGGAAAAGGCCAAGAAGTATGTCGAAATCCTGCACGCGCAGGCGCTCTTGATGGCCAATCTGCCGGTGGAGAACGCCACCAATTATACAAATCTTGTCTGCGAGCTGATGAAATAAGCAAAAGCTTAAAAAAGATAACCCGCTGTCGTGTAAAACGGCAGCGGGTTATTTTGTGAGCAGGAATGTACTCAAATCGGCTTTGTGACGCCGGTGCGGCGCTCTTTTGAAAGGCCGCCTGCCATGCTTTTGGTGTCGCCGGACAAAAAGGTTGCGCGGACAATCGCGTCCTCGCCGTATTTTTCACGAATTGCGTCCACAGCGGTGTCCAGCTTTTCCATGCGTGCGTAATCGCCACTGTCAAACAGACAGCATTGGCGGCAGCCGGAAACGCTCAGTCGCGTCATCTGCACACCAAGCTGGCGCAGCGGTGTTTTGCCGTCCCACAGCGCGTCGAACACACGACAGGCGTTTTGATACAGCTCGGTTGTGACGTTGGTGGCGGAGGCAAGCTGCGACTGGCGTGAGCAGTCTTCAAAGCTACTGGAGCGAATCTGAACGCTGATGCACGCGCCGGCCTGACCGTCGCGGCGCATTCGCATTCCCACGGTTTCGCATAGCGACAGCAGCACCTGATGCGCATAGTCGCGGTCGGTCACGTCACGCGGCGTGGTAAACGAGTTGCCATAGCCCTTGTTCGGCTCGGCCTGCGGGCGCACGATGCCCGCGTCGCGACCGTTGGCAAACTGCCAGACAATCTCGCCCTGTTTTCCGAGCCGTCTGCGCAAAAACGCCGGATCGGCCGCGGCAAGCTGGCCAATGGTGGTAATGCCCATCTGGCAAAGCTTTTTTTCGGTCATCCGGCCGACCATAAAAAGCTCCCGCGCGGGGAGCGGCCAGAGTTTGGTTGGAATTTCAGCAGGGAAGAGCGTATGCGTCTTGTCCGGCTTTTCAAAATCACCCGCCATTTTGGCAAGCAGCTTGTTGGAGGAAATGCCGATATTGACCGTAAAGCCAAGTCCCTGCCGGATGCGCGCACGCAGGCGATTTGCCGCCATGACCGGCGGTCCATAGAGTCCGGCTGTGCCGGTCATGTCTACCCACGCCTCGTCAATGGAAAACTGCTCCACATTTGGCGAGTATTCATGCAAAAGCGCGATCAGCCGCCGCGACGCCTGCACGTACAGCTCATAATCCGGCTCGGCAACCACAAGCCCGGGGCATTTTTCCATGGCCTTTCCAAGCGGCTCGCCCGTCTGAATGCCGTATTTTTTGGCAGGCATGCTTTTGGCCAGAATGATGCTGTGACGTGATTTTTTGTCACCGGCAATGACGGATGGAACAGTGCGCAGGTCAAACGACTCGCCAAGGATATTTACGCGCCACGCGGCAGTCCACGACAAAAAGGCACTGTTGACGTCAATATGAAATACAATCCGCTCGGCCATCACGCAATCTCCCGCAGAAAAACCCACCGGTGCGTGCGCACAGTGTAGCGCAGCTCAAACAGGCATTCGCGCTCCCATAAAACGGCCTTGCACAGATAGACAAACGCCTCAATGCCCACGTATTCCACGCGGCGGCTGTCAAGCACCTGCGCAATCTGGACGGTATGCAGTGCGTGCGTCTCGTCTTCAAAGCGGAAGCGCAGCGGCTGCATCGAGCCGTCGGCGTCGCAGTGCGCAATCATCTGTATGGGAATGTTCCGATGTTCCATCGCGGCCTGCTCCTTAATCGAACTTTTGTTTTATTATAGCAAAAGCGAGCGGCGTTTGCAACTGGAAGTTTTATACTGATATTCAATTAAAAACTTTCATTCATGGAATGGAAGTTTTTAATATGAAGATCATTATGAGACGAG
>CAKTUT010000011.1 GCA_934621665.1 uncultured Oscillospiraceae bacterium
ACACCTACTATCAGCCCACCGAGGACTCCACCGACGCACGCTGCATCTCCATTGACCAGGCGGTCAAGGAAGGCGCAAACGTTGTCGTTATGCCCGGCTATCTGTTCGGCGGCGCAATCACCCGCGTTCAGGATCAGTACCCCGACGTCTACTTCATCGCAATCGACGTTGCTGCGGGCGACCTGACCGAGGACTATGTCACGTTCTATGATCCGTCTGCCAACACCGTCTGCGCAACGTTCGCAGAGGAGCAGGCCGGTTATCTGGCTGGCTACGCTGTTGTTATGGACGGCTACACCAAGCTGGGCTTCCTGGGCGGCATGGCCGTTCCGGCAGTTATCCGTTACGGCTACGGCTGGCTTCAGGGCGCGCGCGACGCTGCCAAGGAGCTGGGCGTGGAAGTTGAGTGCAAATACACCTACGGCGGCCAGTTCAACGGCGATGCCAACATCACCGCGAAGATGGAAGGCTGGTACGCAGGCGGCACGGAAATCGTCTTTTCCTGCGGCGGCGGCATCTACACCTCCGCTGTGGAAGCTGCAAAGCAGCATGATGCAAAGGTTGTCGGTGTTGACGTTGACCAGAGCTACATCGACGAGTGCATCGTGACCTCCGCGATGAAGGGCCTGCAGAACGTGACCGAGACCATCCTTGCCGCGCTCAACAACGGCGAATGGGCCGATTACAGCGGCAAGTTCATTAACTACTCCCTGTCCGCCGGCGAATATGTCGGTATCCCGACTGCGGAAGGCTCCTGGAGATTCAACTCCTTTACTGCTGAGCAGTATCAGAAAGTTCATGACAAGCTCATGAACGGCGAGATCGTTGTTGACAACAACTCCGATAACCCCAACCCCGAAATCGACGGTATCAACGTCACCTACGTTGACTAAGTTCTAAAAGAAAGCCCTCTCCTGCCACGCAGGAGAGGGCTTTTGAGCTTGTCAAAAAAGTATTTTTGACAAGCTCTCAAACGCGATCCGCTTCGCTGGGTTCTCGTCGCAACAAACTGCGCATTCCTCGCCCCGCCGCAAGCGGCAGGTCTCGTTCGCTCCGTTGTTGCTCCTCTCCGAATGTGAACCACTTCGCTGGGTTCACATTCGGTTATAATTCGTTCTAGTAGGCGCACAAATTCCACACTTGCGGCACGTAGTGTGTTTTGCCCGACGTACACGCCGCCGGGCAAAACGGATTCACACTTTATTCCGTCGGGCAAAACACACATATTTTTTCTTGGACGGTGCACCATGGGATGCAGCGGAAGAGGCATATGTAGATGCCAGCTGCTATGACGGCATGGAATTCTGGCGCTTTTTGCCCCCGGATTGATGAAAAAGTACGCCCCGGCTTCCGATGAAGCCGGGGCATTGCTGCTTATTTTAAGAACAGCCGCAGAAGCTTGCGCTTTGCGTCTGTATACGGATGATAGCGAATCGGCAGATCCAACCAGTTTGCCTTTTTCAAGATGCTGCGCTCGTGGGTGAACGTGTCAAAGCTCTTCTTCCCGTGATAGCTGCCCATGCCCGACGCGCCCACGCCGCCAAAGGGCATATGCGGCGTTGCCAGATGGACAATGGTGTCGTTGATGCAGCCGCCGCCAAAGGCACACGTATCAAGAATCCGGCGCTCTGCGGTGCGGTCGGCGGTAAACAGATACAGCGCCAGCGGCTTTTCGTGCGATGTGATGTACTGAATGCACGTGTCAAGGTCACGGTAGGTCATAACCGGCAGAACCGGCCCGAAAATTTCCTCCTGCATGATGGGGCTGTCGGGCGTTACGCCAGTCAGGACGCTCGGTTCAATCCAGCGCGCCGCATCGTCAAAGCCACCGCCAACGGCGGCGGTATCCCCCTGCATCAGCCCCCGCACGCGGTGATAGTGCTTTTCGTTTACAATCACCGGCATTTCGCCGTAGTCGCCCGCCGGGAAAAATTCACACAGTGCTGCGCGGCAGCCATCCAGGAACGCGTCCAGCACATTCTCGTGCACAAACGCATAATCCGGTTCTACGCACGTCTGTCCGGCGTTGAGTACCTTGCCGAACATCACGCGGCGCGCCGCCAGCCGGACATTTGCTGTTTTGTCAATAATGACCGGGCTTTTGCCGCCAAGCTCCAGCGTCACCGGCGTGAGATACTCCGCCGCGCGCTTCATCACAAGCTTTCCAACCGACGGTGAGCCGGTGAAGAAAATATAGTCAAAGCGCTCGTGCAGCAGCGCCTGATTTTCTGCGCGGCCGCCCTCTACCACTGTGATATACTCCGGCGGGAAGTGCGCCGCAATCAGCCGCGCCAGCGCACGGCTGGTGTTTGGCGTGTATGCTGACGGCTTGAGCACGGCGCAGTTGCCCGCGGAAATTGCACCGATTAACGGCTCAAGGCACAGCTGGATGGGATAGTTCCACGGCGCAAGAATCAGCGCCACACCGTATGGCTCCGGCGAAACAAAGCTTTTGGAGGGGAACTGCGCCAGCGGCGTTTTCACGCGCCGCTCCCGCATCCAACCGCGCAGATGGCGCAGATGATAGCCGATCTCGTCCAACACAAGCCCGGTCTCGGTCATGTACACCTCAAAGGCAGACTTGCGGAAATCCGCCGCCATGGCATCGGCCAGCGCCTGCTCATTTTCGCGCACAGCGCGCTGAAGCGTCTGGAGCATTTGCAGACGAAACGCGACGCTTCGTGTTGCGCCGGCGGAAAAATACGCCCGCTGCGCCGCAACCAGCGCGGAAAAGTTCTTTTCGTGTGTATCCATCGTCAATCCTCATCCTGATAGGCAAACAGTGAACGGCTCAGCTCCAGCATCTCCGGCTCGTCCAGCGAGTTTAAAAATTCTACATGGCCGGGTGCTTCAGACGGATTGCGCAGTCCACTCTCATCCAGCTTCCGCCGCAGCTGCGTGGCCACACCAAGGCTTCCGTCCAGAATTTCCGGTGTTCTGCCGACAATGCGACGGATTGCCCCGGTCAAAAACGGATAGTGCGTGCAGCCCAGCACTACGGCGGAGACAGGCACTTTCATATACGGCTCAAGCTTATCCAGCAGGTAGTTTTCTACGGCCTCGCCGCGCAGAACACCCTGCTCCACATATTCCATCAGTCCGCCGCATGGGACGGGGATGATTTCCGCCTCGTTCTCATACTGTTCACGCAGACGGCTGAACTTCTCCTCTTTCAGTGTCATCGGTGTGGCCATAACCAGAATCCGCCCGCCCGGATGGCGCTCGACCGCAGGCTTGACAGCAGGCTCTGTGCCGATGATCGGAAGCTCTGGGTATTCCTTTCGCAGTTGGCGCGCCGCCGCAGACGTGGCCGTATTGCAGGCAATCACCAGCGCCTTGATGCCGCGTGCAAGCAGCAGCTGTACCGCGTCGTCGCACAGCCGGATGACCTCCTGCGCGTCGCGCACGCCATAGGGCGCGTGAAGCGAGTCGCCGTAATAGAGATAGTCCTCATTCGGCAAAAGCTTCACCGTTTGCCGCAGAACGCTGATGCCGCCGAGACCCGAATCAAAAAACGCCACCGGCAGCCGCTGCTGCTCCGTCCGCTCCATAAGTCCATCCCTTTCGCCTGTAAAAATCGTTTCGGCATGCCAGATATCTTATTCTGTGCATTATACCACAGTCTGCGCAAACGGTAAAGACACGCAGATCGTCAAAAATAGAAATCAGCGGCTTTTACAGGTGCAAAAGCCGCTGAATCTTCCGTATGATTACCGGGAATTATATTTTTCCAGACCAAGCGCCAGAAGCTGAATGGCGCGTGCCAGATCTTTTGCGTTGAGTACGTAGGCAATGCGGATTTCATTCCGGCCAAGTCCCTCCGTTTTATAAAATCCGCCGCCGGGCGCGAACATGACGGTTTCGCCGTGGTCGTCGAACGACTCCAGAAGCCACTGCTGAAACGCGTCGGCGTCGTGAACCGGAAGCGATGCCATCAGATAGAACGCGCCCTTGGGGCATTCACACACCACACCGGGGATTTTCTTGAGCTCACGGTAGACCGTATCACGGCGAAGTTTATATTCCTTGCGCACGGCCTCAAAATACGACGGATCGACGCTGTACAGCGCCGCAGCCGCAATCTGGTCGAGCGTTGCGACCGACAGCCGCCCCTGACAGTATTTGAGCGCCTGCGCGATCAGCTCCGGGTTGCGGCTGATGATGCAGCCGATGCGCGCGCCGCAGGCGGAAAAGCGCTTGGACGCAGAGTCAATTAGAATGAGATTTTCATCCAGTCCCTCCAGCTGGCCGAACGAGCTGAGCGGCTCGCCGGAGTAGACAAACTCACGATAGACCTCGTCGGCAATTAAAAACAGATTGTGCTCCTTTGCAAACGCGGCGACCATCTCCATCTCCTCGCGCGTGAGCACTGTGCCGGTGGGATTTCCGGGGTTTGTAAGAAGAATTGCGCGCGTATGCTCGGTCAGGGCAGCCTCCAGCTTTTCCTTTTCGGCGTAGTGATAGCCGCGTTCGGGGTCAGTCTGGATGGGCGCGATGTGCGCGCCGGTTGTCTCAATGAACGTATTATAATTTGGATAGAACGGCTCGGGAATCAGGATTTCGTCGTCATCGTCCAGAACGCAGCTGCAGACGATTTGCAGCGCCTCGCTGCCGCCGGTCGTCACCAGCACATTTTCCGGCGCAAGCGCTACGCCGATATTGTGATAATAGCGGCAGATTGCGTCAATCAGAACCGGCTCACCGGGCGACGGCGCATAGGCCAGCGTTTTCTCGTCAAAATTCCGGAGGGCGTCAAACAGTTCCTTTGGCGTTTCAATGTCCGGCTGACCGATGTTCAGATGATAGATTTTCTTGCCGGCAGCGGCTGCTGCAACGGCGTAGGGGTGGAATTTACGCATGGGTGACTGATAGCAGCGAAGCACTTTGCTTGAGAACTTCATGTGACTACCTCCTTGTTTCTATTTTCCGGGTGCGTATGCCCAGTGGAAAGATTAGAGCAATTGTAGCACATTGCACCAAAAAAGGAAATCCCTTTTTTCTATTTTTAATCCGATCGGGCGTTTTTATGCCAGAGAAATTGCCGGTATACACCGGCGTGCGGCAAAATGCGGTGAGACCGCAGGCGTGCCTCTGGCAGGATTGCTTCGCAGACCTGCTTTTTCTGTCTTGCCTCGTCCTCGCAAGCTTCAAGCGACGCTTCGCTCTGCATACGTTCGACTGAGCCAATCGCGCCGTAGGGGCGGATGCCCACATCCGCCCGACGGAACAGACGGCTTATCTAATAGGTCGATGTGCATCCGCAAGGGGTAGGCCGCGTCCGTAGCGCTCCTTTCGCCGCTGACGGCTGTGCTCGTCATCGAATCCTACAAGTGCAGTAATAACCACGAAACTGGACGGACGACTCTGTTCGCACGCCAGAAATGATCAACGGAAGTACGGCGATGCATTCTGAGGGGAAAAATCAAGACAGGGGGCGCGCACGCCCCCCCTGCTTTCATAAGCGCTTTCCGCACAGCTCCCAGAACGCCACTGCACCGGCAGCGGCAACATTCAGCGAGTCCACGCCGTGCTGCATCGGGATGCGCACGGTATAGTCGCACTGCGCAATGGTATCGGGCGACAGCCCGTCGCCCTCTGTGCCAAGGACGATGGCAAGCTTTGCTTCCTGCGCAAGGCGCGCATCGTCGATGCGCACGCTGTCGTCACGCAGCGCCATGGCCGCTGTGCGGAAGCCCATCCGGTTCAGGCACGCAAGGCCGCGCGACGGCCAGTCGGCCGCGTCCGCACCCAGATATGTCCACGGTACCTGAAACACCGTCCCCATGCTCACGCGCACGGCGCGGCGGTTGAGCGGATCGGAGCACGACGGCGTCAGCAAAATCGCGCCCACACCCAGCGCTGCCGCCGAGCGGAAAATTGCGCCGATGTTTGTGCTGTCCACAATGTTTTCCAGCACGGCCACGCGCCGCGCCCCGGCGCAGAGCGCCTCCGGCGCGGGGAGCTGCGGACGGCGCATGGCACACAGGATTCCGCGCGTGAGCGCATAGCCCGTCAGTTGCGAGAGCACCTCGCGCTCCGCCGTATAAACCGGCACATTGCACTGCGCAATCAGCGGCGCGGCCTGCCCGGCAATGTGGCGGCGCTCCATCAAAAACGATATGGGTTCATAGCCTGCGTCCAGCGCACGGACAATGACCTTTGGGCTTTCGGCGATAAATAAGCCCTTTTCCGGCTCAAGGCGGCTGCGCAGCTGCGCCTCGGTCAGGCGCGCGTAGACGTCCAGCTCCGGCGCGGATAGATTTGTAATTTCGATGATTTCAGACATGAAGTTTCCTCAGATAACGCATTTGTCAGGCGGCGCAGACGCGCCGCCTGACGTGTAAATTCAAAATTTAAATGGAGCGGATGCAGTCTTTCAAAATTCGAATAAACGCGTCACGGTCAACATCCAGCACAACCGTGGCATTCTTTTTGTCAAACTGTTTGTCGCTGTAAAGATCGGTGACGGTTTTGCCGCGCGTGATTGTCCCCTGCGTTTCCACATACACGCCCGCCGGTTCTGCACGGAACAGCTCCGGGTGCGCAAGGTACATGACCGGGCATGAATCGTGCATTGCCACGCCGGAAAGCCCCAGCTTCTGTACGGCCGACCATGCGCACTGGACGCATTCCTTTGTGAATTTTCCGGCTGCCGTGCCGGTGGCGGCCAGCTCCTCCCAGTCCTCCGGGCGGAGGATTGCTTTCATCGTCACATCAAGGCCGCACATGACAATCGGCACGCCGGATTTGAACAGGATCTGCGCCGCCTCTGGGTCTTCATAGATATTAAATTCGGCGGCGGGGGTGGTGTTGCCGCCCACAGCAGCGCCGCCCATGATTAAAATCGTGTGCAGAAGCTCACGCAGGTCGGGATGCTTCGTCAGGGCAATGGCGACATTGGTCATCGGACCTGTGGCAATTAGCCGCAGCTCACCCGGATGCGCCCTGGCACAGTCATACAGCGCGTCCCATGCGGGCGTGTCGTTCATAACAGTGTTCTCGGGAATGGGCAGCTGCACGTTTCCAAGACCATTTTCACCGTGAAACGCGCCGGCAGTCAGGGGCTCTGCCACCAACGGGCGCGATGCGCCGCGATAGACCGGGTAGTTTGTGTGCATCAGGCCATTCATGCGGTGTGCGTTTGGAAATGTGTGCGCAAGCGGCGCGTTGCCCGCAACGGTGGAGATGGCCAGCAGGTCGATATTTTCCAGCGCGTGCAGTGCCATAATGGCAATTGCGTCGTCTACGCCGACGTCGCAGTCAAGCCAGACAGGATACTTGTTCATTTTGCGCCCTCCCCATAGAATTTCATTGCCTCTACCAGAAGATCGGCAAAGCGCTTGCGGTCAACGTCCAGAATGCAATCGGCATTCGGCGCGTGGCCGGTTGTACCGAGGCGGTCGCCCACAGTACAGCCACGGCAGTATTCGCCCTGCGTCTCCACCTGTACATACATCGGCTTGATGGTAAAAATCTCCGGGTGCAAAAGCGCCATCACCGCGCACGGGTCGTGCATCGGCGCGCCGTCATAGCCAAGTCCCTTGTGGAAGATATAGAAAAACTCCAGCCACTTTGCCACGATGTCGGAAACAGGATTGCCGATGGCGGCGATGCGTGTAAAGTCCTCCGGCAGAATCAGCGCCTTTTCCGTTACGTCAAGCCCCGCCATCAGGATGGGAACGCCGCTTTCAAAGACGATTTTTGCCGCCTCAGGGTCAACCAGAATGTTAAATTCCGCTGCGGGCGTCCAATTGCCGTAGGCAATGCCGCCGCCCATCAGACTGATGCGGGCAATTTTGCTTTTCAGTTCCGGATAGGCCAGCAGAAGCGCCGCCACGTTTGTTTCCGGGCCGGTTGCTACGATGGTGACCGGCTCGTCTGACTCATGCAGAACCTTTGCCATCAGCTCCACTGCGCGAAGCTCGCTTGCGGCAAACGCCGGCTCGGGCAGCGCTGGGCCGTCAAGACCAGACTCGCCGTGGACAGACGGCGCGTTCATCGGCTCTTCCACCAGCGGGCGCGGGCAGCCGCGCGCCACCGGCACGTTCAGGCCAATGAGCGTACACACACGCAGCGCGTTATAGGTCGTTTTTTCAATGGTCTGGTTTCCGCAGCACGACGTGACTGCGCGAATGTCAAGCCGTGGACTTGTCCGCGCCAGCGTCCACGCAATGGCGTCGTCGTGGCCGGGGTCGCCGTCGAGAATAATCGGAATTTTAGGAAGCTGCATGATCAATCCTCCGAATAAGATGCGCCGCCCGCACAAACGGGCGGCGTGCAAAATGATTTACTTGACTGCCTTGAGGGCGTGACGCTTCTTGCCGCCACCGCTGCGGCGAATAAGCGCGAACACCAGCAGGCCGATGATCGTAACGGCATAGGGAATCGGCGAGGCGAGGTTCGAGTCAAGGCCGACGGCCGAGAACTTGATACCAAGCGCCTGCGCAAAGCCGAACAGAAGCGATGAGAGCATACCGCCAAGGCATTCGCCGCCGCCCATAGCCTGCGCCGCAAGAGCAATAAAGCCACGTCCGGCAACCATGTCAAGACTCCAGCCCTGCGCATACGACATTGACATGAATGCGCCGCCAAAGCCTGCCATCAGACCGGAATAGGCGATGGCAATGTACTTGATTTTTAAAACCGACACGCCAACCGACGAGGCCGCATTGGGGTTTTCGCCCACGGCACGGATGTTGAGGCCAAGGCTGGTTTTATACAGCAGAATGGACGTAACGGCGCACAGCACAAATGCCAGATACGTGAGCAAGCTGTGACCTGAGAGAACCTGACCGATAAACGGAATCTTGTCAATCAGCGGGATACGGATGTTCGGAATGGTGAGCGCTGTGGTGATGAGTCCCGTGGTGGAGGCCATGGATGTACCCTCGGTGAGGTTCGTGATGACCTTGCACAAAAACAGCGTGCCGCCCGAGCCCATCATGTTGACGGCGATACCGGCCATGGTGATATCGGTTTTCAGCTGGAACGCGAAGAAGCCCATCATCAGTGCCAGCAGCGTGCCGGTGACAAGCGCAGCCAGCAGTCCCCATGCCCAGCTGGAGGCATAGTAGCTGACGAGCGAGCCTGCCAGCGCGGCGAACATCATTGTGCCCTCAAGACCGATGTTGCAGAAGCCGGCTTTTTCTACGACGATTGCGCCAAGCGTGGCGAACAGAATTGGCGCGGAAATGCGGATAATAGAGAAGAAGAACTCCGGCGTCAACAGCATTTTCAAAAAATTAAGCATTTGCCGCACCCCCCTCTGCCTTGGCTGCCTCTTCGGCGCGCTTCTTTGCAAGCTCCTCCTGCGCAGACTTGACAACCAGCTTCTGGCGGTAGCGCGACAGGAACTGCTCAGCTGAGAAGAACAGGAAGATCACACCCTGAATGATGTCGATAAGCTGCGTGGGCACTTTTGCATACGTTGCCATCAGGTCGCAGCCCTTTTGCAGATATGCCATAAAGAACGCTGCCAGCGGAACCATATAAGGGTTATTGCCAGCGAGAATCGCAATGGTCACGCCGGTCCAGCCGTAGCCGGGAAGCGATTTCCAGTTGAAGTTATTGAAACGGCCAAGCATCTCAATGCCGCCGCCGATACCGGCGAGAAAACCGCCCAGCAGCTGGCTGAGGACGATGACCGTCCCGACTTTCATGCCGGAGTAGCGCGCAAAGTCCTGATTGATGCCGATCATGCGGATGGCATAGCCCCAGCGCGTGCGATACATGAACAATCCGCACAGCACCACCACGCCAAGCGCCACAACAAAGCCCCATGAGAGCTTTGAGCCGTTATCCACCAGCGGGGCGATGGCCGACGAGGGCAAAAAGTCATACGTCTGAATCTGCCCTTTGGACTTATCGGCCAGGTAGACGTTCAGGACGAACTTGATGATGTACATGACGATGTAGTTGAGCATTAGCGAGCAGACCATTTCGCTGACGCCGAGGCGCGTTTTTAATAGCGCCGGAATCAGCATCAGCGCCGCCGTGGCAATGCCGCCCACCAGAACGGCCACCAGCGGGTGCAGCCCCGCGGCCATCGGCACGTAGATGGCGATGATGGCGGTTGCGAATGCGCCAAGCATGATGCCGCCCTCTGCGCCAAGGTTAAACTGGTTGGCCGAAAACATCACGCACACGGCAAGGCCGGTGAAGATGATGGGGATCATTGTGGAAAAAATGTCGGTCAGACGCTTTACCTCAAATACCGGCGCGCCCTTGCCAAGGCGGAAGAGAGGACCCACCAGCATCTGGCGAAGCGCCTCGCCGGTTGTGGCAAGCTTCTGCCCGGCGGTATCGCCGTCGGCGCTGATAAAAATCAGAAGCGTTGCGACCAGCAGCGCAATAAAGATGGCCAGCGCGCCGCGAATCAGCCGGAAGCCAAGTTCCCGTTTTTTAGTCATGGCAAACCCTCCTTACCTCGTCTGCGCTCTGTTCTTTCAGACCCAGCATATACTCGCCCATCACGTCGTCGGTCAGCGTGGATGTATCCTCAAAATAGGCGGCAATTTTGCCGTTGTGCATGACAATCAGGCTGTCGGAGAGCTCCATGACCTCGTTGAGGTCGGCGGAGATGAGCAGCACGGCGATACCCGAGCGCGAAAGCTCAACGAGCTTCTTGCGGATGAACTCCGTCGCGCCCACGTCAATGCCGCGTGTGGGCTGGTCGGCCAGAATAAGCACCGGATCGCTTGAGAATTCACGCGCCACGACGACCTTTTGAATGTTGCCGCCGGAGAGCATGCCGACGGCCTGCTTGCGGGATTTGCACAGGACGGTAAATTCCTTGATCAGACGGTCGGTCTCCCCGTGAATCGCATTCAGATTAAACAGCGGGCCTTTGTTGAACTTCTTGTCGGCACAGCGGTCAGACAGAATGTTTTCCTCAATCGACGCGCTGGCGGCAATGCCATAGAGCATCCGATCCTCCGGTACAAGCGACACGCCAAGCTCACGCAGCTTCTGCTGCGACAGGCCGACGATATTCTCGCCGTTTACCGTGATCGTGCCGCTGTCGGGGCGGCAGAAGCTGAACAGGCTGTCAACCAGCTCTTTCTGACCGTTGCCCTCAACGCCCGCAACACCGAGAATCTCGCCCCGGCGCACGTCAAACGACACCTTGTCCAGCATTTTCTTGTTCCATTCGTTGACGTACTCCAGATCGCGCACGCGAAGCACCGTATCGGTGGGCTGCGCCTTGTCCTTTTGTACGTCCAGCACCACGTCGCGTCCAACCATCAATCGGGAGATTTCCTCCTTGGTCACGTCGCACGTGTTGTATACGCCCATGCTGCGGCCGCCGCGCATAATCGTCAGACGGTCGGTGATCTGCATGATTTCGTTGAGCTTGTGCGAGATAAAGACGATAGTATAGCCCTGATTTTTCAGGTGAATCAGCTCCTGAAAGAGCTCTGCGGTCTCCTGCGTGGTCAAGACGGCGGTCGGCTCGTCAAGAATCAGAATTTCCGCGCCGCGCACCAGCGCTTTCAGGATTTCAACTTTCTGCTTCATGCCAACCGGGATGTCGGCCACCTTGGCCTCCGGCTCGACGTGCAGGTTGTATTTTTCGGAGTATTCCTTTGTGATTTCAAGCGCCTTTTGCTGGTCAATGAACATGCCGGATTTCTTTGGCACCATGCCCAGCACCATGTTTTCCGCCACCGTCAGGCTGGGAACCAGCATAAAGTGCTGGTGCACCATGCCGATGCCGTGCGCAATGGCGACCGACGGCGACGACAGCGTCAGCTTTTCGCCCTTGATGATGATCTCACCGCTGGTGGGCTGCTCCAGACCGAACAGCATTTTCATCAGCGTGGACTTGCCCGCGCCGTTTTCGCCCATCAGCGCATGAATCTCGCCCCGGCGGAGCGTAAAATCAACGCCCTGATTGGCGGCGACGCCGTTGGGATACACCTTGGTGATCTCTTTCATCTGGACAACGATTTCCTCGCCGCCTGCGGCGTTTTTTTCGTCTGGCATTGTTGATCCTCCCGTGTAGTTTCTGCTTCGTTGTACCTGCGGCGCGCGCAAAGCGCAGCCGACTTCGGCCGCTTTGGACGCAGCGCCGGCACAACGTCCGGCGCACGCATACACGTGCGCGGTAAAATTGGACGGGAGGGAGCTCGCAAGAGCCCCCTCCCGTGGATAAGCTCGAATCGCTTCTTTGCTTATGACGTAAGTGGTTACGGACGGACAGCCTCTCTCAGCTCAACAACCTTATCTGCGCCGCCGTCAGCCAGCGCGGAGTCAACAGTGATTTCGCCATTGAGGATGGCCTGCTCGGCCGCCGTGACAGCATCCTTGGTCTCCTGAGAGGCCAGCTTGTCAAAATTCTTGTCTGTGACGATGCCAACGCCGCCCTCGGCGATGCCAAGGTCAACCTGCTTGCCCCAATAGGTACGGCCGGCGTCCCATTCGTCAAACAGCCAGATCAGGGAGTTGCCGATGTTTTTCAGACCGGAGGTCAGCGTGATGGCAGCCAGATCAGAGCTGAACGTCAGCTCCTGATCGGAGTCAACGCCGATGAACCATGCCTTGCCGGTTTCCAGAGCCGCTTCTGCCGCGCCGTTGCCGGCGTTGCCCGCGACGCCCCAGATGATGTCGCACTTGTTGTCGTTGATCATCGACAGGCCGTATTCCTTGGCGATGGCGGTGTCAACATAGTCGTTGGTGTAGCGGGTGTCAATCTTGATGTCAGGGTTCACGGACTGAGCGCCCTCAATGAAGCCCAGCAGGAAGTCATTGATAACCGGGGAGTCAACGCCGCCGACAAAGCCGACAACTGCATCCTCGTTCATGTTGGGGATGCTGGTATCGGTGGTCATGCAGGCCGCGTACACGCCGACGAGGTAGCCCATGTCGTTCTGCTTGTAGGAGAGGTTCACGACGTTGGCGTTTTCACCTGAGTAGGTGGTGTCGTCAAAAATAGCGTACAGCTGGTCGGGATACTTGGTGGCGACTTCTTTCAGATAGTCGGGCATCTGATATGTGCCGCAGATGATCAGGTCGTATGCCTTTTCCTCGGAAACATCATACAGCGTGGACAGCCAGCGGGGCTGATCCTCTTCCGTGCCGCCCATTTCGATGGTGGTGTACTCGATGCGGCCATCCGCTTTCAGCTGTGCAAGACCGGCCTCGGCAGAGTCAAAGAACGACTTGTCGCCCAGGTTGCCGTTGACCAGGTATACAACGTTGTAAACCTTGCTGCCCTCGGCGGGAGCGTCGGCTGCGGGGGTGTCGGCTGCGGGCGTATCGGCTGCGGGCGTATCGGCCGCAGGCGTATCGGTCGCAGGCGCGTCTGTCTTGGCTGCGCAAGCAACCAGACCCAGAAGCATAACCAGAGCAAGTGTCAGTGCAAGAAACTTTTTCATTTTACTTCCTCCAACGTTTGATTTTGGATATTTTGTATCAAATGATACATTGTAATTGTAGCTTAATTGTACGAAAATGTCAACACACAGCTCAAAATATTTTGAATGTTGCCTTAAAAAGAGTTAGGGAACCCTTGATATAATCAAAGGTTCCCTGATTCCTTATAGGTTATAGGTATTTGAGACGAAGAAATACGCCGTTTCGGTGCGCTTGAGCGTGACCGTGCCGCGATGGCCTGCAAATTGATACTGTAGGTGAACCGTTCCGTCCGCGTCGCGCCAGCCGGATTGGAGCTTGCAGGCGTCGATGCTGGTGTCGCTGTGGACGGCGTAATATGCGTCGTATTCGTCCAGATAGAGAAACTGATCAAGCCCGACTTTGGCCGTTTCATCCAGTGTCAGGCCGGTGTTTTGCCGGAGCACCGCATCCATCTGCTTCTTTGTGATTTTTGTTACGTCCTGCTGCGCCGCTTCCGGCACGATGGCTGTCAGCGCTTCGCGCTCTTCGTCGGAGACCGGCGCAGGCGTGCCGATTACACCGTTATAAAAGAGCGAGAACAGGTTTATCTCTTGCGCGTCCGCATACTCGCTGCTCAGCATCATGTTCTGCATATTGCAGGGGTACGTCCCGTCGATGGTGTTGAAGTTAAAGTACATAGTCTCGAACCAGTCGAGCGTCTCATCGTCCAGCGCGCCGGACGCTTTTGGCGGCGCGCTTGCGGCGCAGCCGGCCAGAATCGTACAGATCAACAGGAGGAAAAGAAAACAGCAGGGACGTGCTCGTTTCATATTGCGGTTCGCTCCTTTCAATGGTAAACTAAAAACGTTCTTACAATCGGACATTATCATATTGCGTAAAATCTGTCAACAGATACCCCGCCCGGCACGCCCGGGCAGAACAAAATGGAGGAACTACCATGGTTTATGATTCTTTGCGCACCGCGTCCAAGGTCAGCACCGTTGTCACGCTGGCCGGGATGGTACTGTGCACGTGGCTGTTTCCCGAGTGGGACTTGCCGCTGTGGGAAAAGGGACTTTGGATTCTGATCGTCTCGTATGGCGCGGCATTTGCCGTGTCCTATCTGCGCCGCCGCGCCAAGGCGCGCCGCGGGGATGACGAGAAAGAAAAATCTTGAATTTTTGCGGAATTTACAAAATAACTCTGGAAAAATGCTGCTGTTTGCTGTATGATAGAGAGCGGAAAGGCAACAGAAAGCAACAAAAACCCATCCCGCTTTGCGACGAATCCCACACAAAACGGGTATGGAGTACGCACTGATTAAAGGAAGGAAATCGTATGGAAAAAACCAAAGAACAGCAGCTGAAGCTGACGGCTGCCAAGGCGCGCCTGCTTGGCGTGGAAATGGTTCACGACGCAGCCTCCGGTCATCCCGGCGGCTCGATGAGCTGCATGGACGTTCTGACCGCGCTCTATTTTGACGTGATGCACGTCGATCCCAAAAATCCGCAGGATCCCGACCGTGACCGCTTCGTCATGTCCAAGGGTCACTGCTCCCCCGCCGTCTATCCCGTTCTGGCGCTGCGCGGCTTCTTCCCAGTTGAAAACCTGAAGATGTTCCGCCGCATCGACGGCCATATGTCCGGCCACGTTGAGATGCACTATAACCCCGGCGTTGATATGTCCACCGGCTCGCTCGGTCAGGGCATTTCCGTTGCCGTCGGTATGGCGCTGGCAGGCAAGCAGTCGCACAAGGACTATCGCGTCTACGCGATTCTGGGCGACGGCGAGCTGGCCGAGGGTCAGGTATGGGAGGCCATGATGGCCGCCAATAAGTATCATCTGGACAACCTGTGCGCCTGTGTTGACGTCAACGGCCTGCAGATCGACGGCGCAACCAAGGACGTTATGCCCACCGAGCCGCTGGACAAGAAGTTTGAGGCATTCGGCTGGCACGTCATCAAGATCGACGGCCACGACTTCAACCAGATTGAGGCCGCCTATAAGGAAGCTGCCGAGACAAAGGGTCAGCCAACGATGATTCTGGCCAAGACCGTCAAGGGCAAGGGCATCAGCTTTATGGAAAACAACGCTGGCTGGCACGGCAAAGCGCCCAACGACGAGCAGTTTGCGCAGGCCAAGAGTGAGCTGGAAGCTACCATCAAGGAACTGGAGGGTTAAAAAATGGCGGAAAAGATTGCAACCCGTGAGGCTTACGGCAAAAAGCTGGTTGAGCTGGCGGACAAATATCCGGAGCTGGTCGTATTTGATGCAGACCTGGCCGGCGCGACGATGACCAAATTCTTCGCCGCTGCGCATCCCGAGCGTTTCTTTGATATGGGCATCGCCGAGTGCAACATGGTCGGCGTTGCCGCCGGTATGAGCCTTTGCGGATATAAGCCGTTTGTCGATACGTTCGCCATGTTTGCGGCCGGCCGCGCATGGGAGCAGGTGCGCAACACCGTTGCCTACCCGCATCTGAACGTCAAGGTTGTCGGCAGCCACGGCGGTCTGTCCGTCGGCGAGGACGGCGCAACGCATCAGTGCATTGAGGACTTCGCTATTATGCGCGCCATCCCCGGCATGATGGTTCTGTGCCCGTGCGACGGCAACGAAATGCGTCTTGCCACCGAGGCACTTGTCAACTATGACGGTCCTGCCTATATGCGTCTTGGCCGTCTGGCCGTTGAGACCGTCACCGATACCATCCCTGGCTATCAGTTTGAGCTGGGCAAGGGTGTTACCGTCTGCGACGGCAGCGACGTGACCATCATTGCCGTCGGCATGAATGTGCAGATGGCCATGAAAGCTGCTGAGCTGCTCAAGGCCGAGGGCATCTCCGCCCGCGTCATTGATATGCACACGATCAAGCCCCTTGACAAGGAGCTCGTTCTGAAAGCTGCGAAGGAGACCGGCGCAATCGTCACTACCGAGGAAGCAAACGTCCTTGGTGGCCTTGGCGCGGCAGTTGCCGAGTATCTGGCAGAGGAATATCCCATTCCCGTTGTGCGCCACGGCGTCAACGACGAGTTCGGTCGCAGCGGCAAAGCGCCGGCTGTCCTTGAGGCCTACGGCATCACCGCCGAGGTGATCGCAGAAAAGGCCAAGAAAGCCATTGCGATGAAGAAGTAAGTTCGATATAATAAACGGGAAGCCATCCGGCTTCCCGTTTATTTTTTAAAATTTTGGAGGGCTCTGCGTGAAACAGACGCTTTTGGCCGGACTTCCGGCATATTCGCTTTCGCTTTCCGACGTGCAGCTGGACACGCTGTGCCGCTTTGGCGAGATGCTGATTGAAAAAAACAAGGTCATGAACCTGACGGCCATCACCGAGCCGCAGGCCGTGGCGCAGCTGCATTTCCTGGACTGCATGGCGCTGCTGGGCGCGGCGGATTTTAAGGACAAGCGCGTCATTGACGTGGGCTGCGGTGCGGGCTTTCCGGGCGTGCCGCTGAAAATTGCCGAGCCGAGCATCCAACTGACACTGCTTGACGCACTGGCAAAGCGAATGAACTGGCTGGCAGAGCTGCTGCCCGAGCTTGGCGTGGAGGCGGAGATTGTCACCGCGCGCGCCGAAGAGCACGTTGCGTCCTGCCGTGAGCAGTATGACATTGCCACCTCGCGTGCGGTGGCGCGGCTGAATATCCTTGCGGAGCTGTGTCTGCCGTATGTGCGCGTAGGTGGGAAATTTCTTTCGATGAAAGGGGCGCTTGCGCAGGAGGAAGTGGACGAGGCCAAACACGGCATTGAAGCCCTTGGCGGCCGCGTCGCCGGGATTTACGAGTATCCGGTTGCCGACACCGTCCATCGGGCGGTGATCGTAGAAAAGGTGCGCCCCACGCCCAAACAGTACCCGCGCGCGTTTGCAAAGATCAAAAAAGCACCGCTGTAAAGCAAAAATCGGGGCAGCAGCCCCTGAACCCCCTACAAAATATTCGAAAATTGAAACGCACCTACGGTTCCACTGGAAACTTTCCCGGCGAATGCGTAGGTGCGTTGTGTTTTATTCGGCAGTCGATTTGCCTGTGTTATTCTGCGGCAGCGACTATCGTTGCTGAGCGTTGTATCCATACAGGCGGCGCGTAGTTCGATGTGGAGAGGTGACTGTCGTGTGGTGGCCGGAACGTTCGATTCTGGTACTTGCCGTCATGCTGAGGCAGAATGCACCACGCGTCCCAAGCGCCTCTTTTCTCCCCATTCTTTTCTGGCAAGGCAGAAAAGAATGGGCCGCCGGAGGCACAGCACGATATCAATCGTTAGATCGGGGCGGACAGAGTCGTCCGCCCCTACAAGGTGCACCCATATAGGACGGCTTTGCGGCATCTACTCCGAAATTACACTTTGCCAAGCCATGAAACGGTCAGGTTCACAACACCGGCCAGCACCATGACTGCAATCGGGCTGAGCTTTGTTTTGCGCAGCAGCAGAAAGCTCCCGGCAAAAATCGCTACCATCATCCAGTTTGTGGAAGACAGTACAATCGTGCCGCCCCAGAATGCGTTGAGGAGAATCAGCACGCCGGCTGAGGCAATCATTGCCACCACTGCCGGACGGAGCGAACCGAGTACGCTTTGCAGCACGGCAAGCGTCCGGTATTTGAGATACAGCTTTGCAATCAGCGTTACCAGAATGCACGCCGGCAGGATGCAGCCCGCCGTGGCGATCAGCGCACCCAGCACGCCGCCGATTTTTGTGCCGACAAACGTGGCCGCGTTGACGGCAATCGGGCCGGGCGTCATCTCGGCGATGGTAACAAGGTCGCCGAACTCGCTCATGCTCAGCCACGCGTGGCGCGTGACAATCTGCTCCTGAATCAGCGGCATGGCCGCGTAACCGCCGCCAAAGCTCAGTGCGCCGATCTGCAAGAAACTCAAAAGCAGCTGTAAATACGTCATGCCGCTTTCCTCCTTTTTGCAATCAGCGTGCGCATCACGCCAAGTGCGATGCACATCAGGATGATATACACAACGTTGACGCGCAGGACGCACGCAGCCAGGAACGCCGCAACCATAATGCAGTCAGACACGGCGCTTTTCTGCTTTATGATATCGCCGCCCATGTCCCACACAACCGACGCAATCACCGCGCCGACGCCCGCCTGCATTCCGGCCAGCAGATGGCTGACGATAAAGCTGTCGCGAAACAGCTCATAAAAATAGGAAATGACCGTAATAATCAAAAACGGCGGAATAATCGTGGCGATAATCGCCACAAGCGCGCCAAGCAGTCCCGCCAGCTTATAGCCGACGACAATTGCGCCGTTTACGGCAATCGCGCCCGGGGCAGACTGCGCAATGGCGATCAGGTCAAGCATCTCGTCCTCTTCAATCCAGTGATACTCATCGACAAAGCGTTTTTTCATCAGTGTGACGATGACATAGCCGCCGCCAAAGGTAAAGGCGCTTAAATAGAGCGTGGAATAAAACAGCTTCCACAAAACGTGTTTTTTTCTCATCCAATCCCTCCTGATATCAGTATACCGCGCCTTGGAACATAAGTAAAATGCGATTATGATATCAAATAGATAGCCAAATCAATATGAAAGGCAGAGACACTATACGGTTATGCGAAAGCATGCGTCGGCGTTGTGCAATCTCCGGTGTAAATTCTGCTTCTACTGTGACGTGGCAGAGCGGCGCAAGGCGCGCTCATTTGGAAAGATGCGCGAAGCCGCGTTGGACGCCATCTT
>CAKTUT010000012.1 GCA_934621665.1 uncultured Oscillospiraceae bacterium
CATTAGAACAGGCCGGAAACCTTGCCGGTCTCGGTGTCCACGTCGATGCGGCGATAGGCCGGATTTGCAGCCGTGCCGGGCATCATGGAGATCGTACCAGCCATCGGGCAGAGGAACTTTGCGCCGCCATACTCGAGGATGTCGCGGATGGCAAGACGCCAGCCCTTGGGCTCGCCCTTCTTGGTGGGATCGTCAGACAGCGACAGGTGCGTCTTGACCATCATCGTGCAGTAGTCGGCGTACTTCGGGTCAGACTCGAAGCGCTCCGCTTTCTGAACGGCCAGAGGCGCCCAGTCAACGCCGTCAGCACCATAGACCTTGGTTGCAATCAGCTCAACGCGCTGACGCAGCGGCATTTCCAGATCATACAGGAACTTGATGTTCACGGGATCTTCGCAGGCCTCGACAACGGCCTTAGCCAGCTCGATTGCACCCTCGCCGCCATAACGCCAGTGGTTGGACTCAGCGCAGCGGACACCGTGCTCGGCGCACAGCTTCTTCAGCAGCGCAACCTCTGCGTCGGTATCGGTGTAGAAGCGGTTGATGCAGACAACCGGGTTGATGCCGGACATCTTGATGGTGTTCACATGGTGGAACAGGTTGCAGGTACCCTTTTCCAGAAGCTCGAGGTTCTCCTCGGTGTACTCCTTGGGCAGCGGTGCACCCGGAGTGACCTTCGGGCCGCCGCCGTGCATCTTGAGTGCGCGAACGGTTGCAACCAGAACAGAGACGTTCGGGGTCAGGCCGGACAGACGGGTCTTAACGTTCCAGAACTTCTCAAAGCCGATGTCGGCAGCGAAGCCGGACTCGGTGACGTGATAATCGAACAGCTTAAGCGCCAGACGGTCAGCGATAACAGAGGACTGGCCGATCGCGATGTTTGCAAACGGGCCGGCATGAACCAGAACAGGCTGATGCTCGACAGTGTAGCACATGGTGGGGTTGATGGTGTTGCGCATCCACGCGGTCATTGCGCCGGCAACTTCCAGATCCTCACAGGTGACAGGCTCGCCGCTGCGGGAATAAGCAACAACGATCTTGCCGATACGCTCGCGCAGATCCTTCAGATCGCGTGCGACAGCCAGAATGGCCATCAGCTCAGAGCCAACGGCGATGCCGAACTTGGACTCCATCATGAAGCCGTCAAGGCGGCCGCCAAGGCCGATAATAATATTACGCATGGACTGTGCACAGAAGTCGATAACCCAGCCCATTTCCACACGCTTGGGGTCAACATCCAGACGCTTCAGGCCTTTCTTGGCCAGCCACTCGTCATTGTTGTTGCGCTCGTGCTGCATACGTGCAGTCAGTGCAACCATGGCCAGGTTGTGCGCGTTCATAATGTCGTTGATGTCACCGGTAAGGCCAAGGGAGAACTCGGTCATCGGCATCAGAAGTGCGTTGCCGCCGCCGGCAGCAGTGCCCTTGACGTTCATCGTCGGGCCGCCGGAGGGCTGACGCAGTGCGCCGCCAACGTTCTTACCCAGCTTGCCAAGGCCCTCGATCAGGCCAAGGGAAACAGTGGACTTGCCCTCGCCAAAGGGCGTGGGGGTGATTGCGGTAACTTCGATGAACTTGCCGTCGGGCTTGTCCTTCAGACGGTTCATAACCTTGATGAAGTCGATCTTCGGGGTCTTGCCATAGGGGATGATTTCATCGGGGAGCAGGCCGAGCTTTTCGCGGAAATAATCCACGGGGGGCAGATTCTTTTCTGCTTCCTCAGCGATCTGCCAGTCCTTGTACACGGTCGGATCCAGCGTGACGTGGCCGTCCTCATGTACGTACTTGCCATCAACGAAATTGATTGCCATAGCGTTTTCCTCCTTAAGGAATCCACCGGGATCTTAACACTCCCGGGGAGAAATAATATCTGACACCGCGCTTCCAAAATCCACGTAGATCGGTGTCTTCATACCGATAAACTTTTATCGGTTCGACGTAAGAATACCACGCAAACCAACAGAAGTCAATGTGCAAAACAACCAACATTCAAGCAAACTCCTGTGCAACCTAACGATTTTTCGCCCGCTGCGCATGTAAAAAGTGCCGCCGCAGCAAGCTCTGCTGCGGCGGCACGGATGGTTTTGTCCCGATTAGAGACGCTTTGGTTCTTTTGCTGCAACTTCCGTCACATTTGCGTTCTCACGCACCAGCGCAATGGCTTTTTTCATGCGCAGGTTGCGCACAACAGCCTCTTCAAACGCCTGATCGTAATACGGCCGCAGCTGCTCCATCGTCATATGGTTCTGACGGCAGATGGCGGCAAGCTCACCCGCAATGTCCTTGTCGTCCACTGCGATGTTTTCCAGCTCCGCAATCCGCTCGGCGGTCTTTTGCACGCGCAGACTATTTTCTGCATCAGCACGCGCGTCCTCACGCAGCGTTTTCATATCGCTGCCGGTAAACTGGCAATACGCCTCCAGTGACAGTCCGCGCTGCGACAGCTGCGCCTGCATCGTCTCCAGCTGCGCGTCAATCGCCTTTTCCAGCTCGTCCGCCGACGGGGTATAATCCAGCGTGGCCGCCGCCTGACGGATCAGCCGGTCCTGCACCTCCATCTCGGAGCGTTCGTCATAATATGCACGCAGACTCTCGGCCATTTTCATGCGCATCTCGTCATAGTTGTTGCACTCACCCACGGCCTTTGCAAACGCGTCGTCAGACGCATAGTCGCCCTTTTCGCGGATTTCGTGGATTTTGCAGTGAAATTCCGCGTCCTTGCCTGCCAACTCCGCCGCGTGATATTCTGCCGGGAACGTGACGTGCACTGTAACCTCGTCGCCAGCGTTCTTGCCCACCAGCTGCTCCTCGAAGCCGGGGATGAACATTCCGCTGCCAAGTGTCAGCGTCTGCTTTTCCGCCGTGCCGCCGTCAAACTGCTTGCCGTCGGCAAAGCCCGCATAGTCCAGCACCAGCTCGTCGCCGTTCTGCGACGGACGATCCGTGATGATCTTGACGCACGGCGACTGCTGGCGCAGGCGCTGGAGCTGACGGTCGATTTCCTCGTCGGTTACGGTCACGCGCTCAAGCTGCGCGCTGAGGTTTTTATAGATAAATTCCATGATTTTCTCCTGTTACATCTGTTGTTTGATGGCGGAAATCAGAATATCGCCCGCCACCACGCGATCCTCGGCGGCAAAGCCGTCGGCGAAGTTCTCAGAATACAGAATCTGCGCCGTAGGCGCGAACTCCTCATCGCCCTCCCACACCATGATCTGCATCACATAGCCGCCCAGAAGGTCAAACTGATAGCCCGCATCGCCATGCTTCAGCGCCGCTGCGCCCATTTTCTTGCACGCCGCACGAAACTGCGCCACGCGTGTGCCGAACGTAAACGCCGCGCGCGTCAGGCAGCGGCCGGTGTACGGACCGATGTACATCTCGCCCCACGGCATTTCACGGAACGTGACAAAGCGCCCCTGTGCCCCCGCACGCTTTCCCTCCAGCAAAAAACGCAGCAAGAACGTCTGACACGGCAGACTTTTCAGCGCAAACGCGTCCTCGCGCTCGGCGCGGATGGCGTATTCCGGCCACGAAAGCCAGTATTTCACGCCAAGCAGTATCATTTCAAATTCATTTTTCTCCGTGTCAAACGGTACGCCGCAGCGCTCCGCCGCCTCCTCTGGTATAAAGCAGCGATAGCGCGCGCAATAGTGCGCAAATGGGATTTCTTCCTTATTATTCTGTACCTGCATCGTTTACTCCTGTACGCTCGACGGGAAAAGCTCACGGTTGGTATGCGGCAGGAAGCACGCGGCCACAAACTCATCCATATAGCGCGGGTTGGTGGAAAGCTCCATATAGGTCATGTTGGAGGCCAGCTCATGCACCTTTTCATTTGCCGCATCCGACAGCACCATCGCATACGCGCCCGCCAGCGACGAGTTGCCGATGTACTCGAACAGACTCCGGTCAACATCGGGGAACATACCGATGCGGACGGCGTTTTCCATGTTGATGCCCGAGCCGATGCCGCCCGCAACATACACATGCTCCAGAACGCTCACATCCATATCGAGGCTTGACAGCATAATGTTGATGGCGGAGAAAATTGCGCCCTTTGCGCGGATAAACGACTCAATGTCCACCTCGGTGATGGCAATCTCACGGCCGGTCTCGCTCTGCTTCGCCGTAGCCAGCACATAGCGGCCCATGCCGTGCTGGTCGTGCAGGATGCGCGGATTTTCACGCGCAAACTTGCCCTTGGACGAGATGGCGGACGTGCGGTAAAGCTCGGCAATCACGTCGATGATGCCAGAGCCGCAAAGGCCGACCGGCTTCTGCCCCGCCTCGCCGACAATGGTCAGCTTTGGCTCAAGCGTGTCGCGGTCAATCGTGACGGCCTCAATTGCGCCGTCGGTTGCGCGCATGCCGCAGGAAATGTCACCGCCCTCAAATGCCGGGCCAGCCGAGCAGGCGCACGACATCATAAAGTCGCGGTTGCCGAATACAATTTCGCCGTTTGTGCCAAGGTCGATAAACAGCGAGAACTCGTCCTTGTCCCAGATCAGACTGGTAAACGCGCCCGCAGTGATATCGCCGCCGACATACGAGCCGATGTTTGGCGCGAGGATGATCTCCGCGTCCGGATTTGCCGGAAGCCCCAGCTCGCCTGCGCGCAACCCGCGCCACTGGAAGAATGTCGGAATATACGGCTCCATGCGGACCGGGTTTGCGTCCACGCCCAGAAGCAGATGGTTCATCGTCGTGTTCGACGCAATGCAAAGCCGCAGAATGCGGCGCGCGGAAATACCAGCGGACTTGCACATCGCCGCCAGCATTGGCGTCAGCGTCTCCTTGATGATTGCATCCTGTAAGCGCTTCACGCCGCCGGGTTTTGTCTGCTCAATGATTCGGTTAATCACGTCCGCGCCATAGCGGATCTGGCCATTGCCGGCTGACGCCTTGGCAAGAAGCTTACCGGTTTTCAGATCGGCCAGCACACCCGTAACGGTGGTCGTGCCGATGTCGATTGCGCACGCGCAAAGCGGCGTCTCATCGCTTGCGGGCACAACATCCATAACCGTAAAGATGCCGTCCGTCAGCGTACCGATCACGTTCAGCTCATAATTTGCCTCACGCATCGTGGCCGCCAGCTTCTTCAGGCTGTAGTACGGGAGCTTGACCTCGGCGCACTCCAGCGCGCCCTCTACGCCGCGCACCAGACGCTCATTGTCGGGCATGGTGTCGTCCAGCGTGGGCTCATCCAGCTTGACAGAAACCGCAACAAAATCGTTGACAAACTCAATTCCGGTCGCCTTAATGTCGCTTTCCAGCTTTTCAAAAATCGCAATTTCCTCACCGGAGGAAAGGTCAGCCGTTTTCATGCGGCTCTGATAGGCCGAGGCAATATCCGGAACCATCACAACGATATCCGACGCAATCTTGCTGGCGCAGCTCAGCCGCCAGCCCTCGGCATACTCCTCCTCCGTGATATGGCCGGTCTTAGGCCCATCCACTGTGCCCTCCAGCAGCTTCACGCGGCACTTGCCGCACGAGCCGTTGCCGTTGCAGGGCGCGTCAATGGCAACGTTGCTGCTTTTTGCCACCTCAAGGATTGTGGTATCGGGCGCGGCAAACGCCTGTACGGCCTCCTGCCCGTTTTCAAATTGGAATGTAACCTGATACATTTGGATGTTGCTCCTTTCGTATTGTCCTGTCAAACGCATACGGCTGCGGACGAGGCTTCGTCCGCACGCGTCCGCGTTTGACGCGCTTTGAATAAAGGGGAGGGCTTCCGCCCTCCCCTTTCAGCTCAGCCAAGCTTGATTATATTACATCAGCGGCTCCATGGCAAGCACCGGATGATTCTTTTCCGTCAGGAAGTTCATCAGCTCATCGCAGTCGGTGCAGATGGTCTCGTCGGCGATCATGTCGGTGAAGTTGTCAATACCGTACAGCTCTTTCGCCGTCTTGTTCAGACGCTCGCCCACGTCATCTTTCAATTCTTTCGGCATCCAGACAATACGTTCGATGCCGCCCTCGGCGTGGATGAACTTCTTCGACGAGATGAAGTGACGGCCGTGCCCCATATAGCCCGGTGTCTGAACGCCGCCGCCCGTGCAGGAGGCCAGCTCGCCGAACGTCATGCCGGCGGGCGTCATGCCCGCGTACTCACGGTTGACAACGATAAAGCCGTTGGACATCGGCTCAATACCCGAGATGCACTCGAAGCAGCCGCAGGAGGTCATCGGGTCTTCCATGATGGAGTAGAGCGTAACCTCTTCGACCGCGCCGTGCGTCGCGTCGGCGATGGCCTTGTTGACCGTCTCATAGCGGCCGGTGCGCTCGTCGATGCACCCCTCTTTCATGATGGGCTGAGACGGGCCGTTGGGGTTGAGCTCATACGTTGCCTTGGCGTCAAGCCACGATACTGCGCCACACAGGCCAAGACGCTCCGGCGTGACCACGCAGCAGTGTGCCGGTGCAAACGACTGACACAGGATGCAGGTGAAGAAGCGGTCAACGGATTCATCGGTCATGGTAGCCAGACGGTCGTCGCGCGCGTTGTAGCGCGGCATGGCCACGTCATTGAGGAACGCGGTTGCCTTGACCGGATCGGTAATCAGATGGATTTCACACTTATCGACAACTGCGTCAAACTCGTCGGAGATCATGTGGTACAGAACCTCGGCAAAGTGCGTCAGACGCAGTCCCTTGTCGTAAGCGTCCTTGGAGATACGGATGCGGAACTGGTTCCTCTGGCCGGTGTGCATGACACCCTCCATGTAGTTGAACCAAGCGTGAATCTTACGCTCGATAACCGACTCAAAGTCGGCCTGCATCTTCTTACCGGCAACATAAATACAGGTAGCCAGTGCATATTCCACATCGCCGGAGTCGATGTCCGGGCCGTCGATGACGATTTTGTGATCCTCGATCTCGTCCGGCTTCTTCATAAGAACGAGCTCACAGGTGGTGTTCTTGGCGGACCAGAATTCCACTTTCATGTCAGCCTTACGGATGATCTCGCCCTCAAACGCGGCGGCAAACGCAACCGGGATGGGCAGCTCCTTGGACTTGATCTTGATACCGCGCAGCTCAAGCGACTTCTTGACGGTCTCGCCATGATCGCAGCAGCTTTCCAGCGCGCCCGGAACCTGATTTTCGCCAAGGTCGATATCCACAACAACGGGGAAGCCCAGCGCAATTGCGCCAGCACCGGCAGAGACGACAACATTGTCAATTGCGCCAAATGTGTTGACGAACGCGGGAACGCGCTCTTTTGTATACTTCAGCAGGCCTGCCAGATCACCCGGCTGGACGTTGCCGAAAATCAGCGCCGCGCGGATGGCGACAGTGACAACATGGATCACTGCAGTCACATCGTGCCCCAGCGGGATAACACGGAATTCAAGTCCCATCTTGACGCCCGCGTCGGCGCACTGCTCAATCACGTCGCCAACCATAAACGTCATAATGCCCTTGGACTGATAGTCCTTGACCACCTTTGCCGCGTCCTCGGCTTTGTCAGCCTTGCCCAGCACAACGGCCACACCCGGGATATCGCCGGTAACCAGCGGCACGCCAAGGCTGCGGATCACGGGATCGGGAACAAAGCCGATACCGGCAACGCGCGCATCCTCATAGCTTTCCTTGGGCTCGACAAACTTGAGGCCCTCCAGAATCTCAGCGCCGACAGCCGTAGCAAGACCGGCGTTCAGCGCCTGACCCAGATCCTCCTGATCGGTAATCAGACTTTTCAGCACGCCAACACACGCGGGCAGATCGCCAAGCGTTTTCACCTTGACGCCGGTGGCTGCGTAGATGGTGGGGAAGAAATATGCGGTGTCAGGGAAAGCGATTTCTTTCTCTGCGCCGTATTTTGCGATTGCGTCATTGACTGCACCCTCGGTCAGTCCCGCAACGGCATGAGAGCCGCCGTAAATCAGATCCATTAGTACGCTCATGGAAATTCCTCCTGTTCACATATCCCCCCGATGGGGTTTACTCTATCATATAGAATACCAACTTTATGTCTGTTTGTACAGCATTTTTTGTTGGATTGGTGAAAAAACCTTTTGACCGGTCACAATCACAACCGGTCAGAGCTGCAAAAAGGGAGTCCTTGGCGGACTCCCTTTCGTTTTATGCTCAGACCTCCAGATAGGAGTCGGAGTACAGTTCGTTGTTCTTGAAGATATCGCAGGACTTGATGGTTTCCATCAGACGCAGGTCGTTGGGGTTGACGATTGCGGAGGTCAGACCCTGCATCATTGCCATGGCAACCAGCGCGGAGTCCATGATCGGGCGGACATTCTTCGGTGCACCGTTGGAGTTGTTGGACAGGCCGCCGGTGGACTTGAGCCCTTCGTCAGAGAACAGCTTGATGGCGTTCAGAACGTCCATCTGCTTGTCCTGCATGCCCTTGACAACCAGGAACAGCGGGTCGAACCACAGGTCGGTCGCTTCCATGCCAAGGCTCAGGCCGCGCTCAAGCATATGATGGCAGTGCATCATGCGCTCCTCGTTGTCCTTTGCAATGCCGTCGGCGGAGCAAAGCGCCACGCAGATTGCGTCGTTGGCCGCGGCCAGATCGATGTAGGAGATACGGGAGCCTGCGTCAGCGGAGTTGACGATGGGCTTGCCGTTCGTGCGGTTGTAGACCTTGATGCCGGCCTCGATGGCGCGCTTGTTGGCGGTGTCGAGGGCCAGAGGCACATTGTTGAAGTTCTCCTGCAGCAGCTTGACTGCCCAGGTCATGAGCTCGGGGCCGTTGGACTCGGCCGGGCCGATGTTGACATCCAGATACGTTGCGCCGGCCTTGATCTGCTCGGCGGCACGCTTCAAGATGGGCTCGGGGTTCATGGTGTTCATGGCCTCGCGGATGACCGGGGAGATGCAGTGGATACGCTCGCCGATGGTGACGAACTTGGGCGAATCGGGATCTCTCTGCTTGTAGTTGGCGTCCAGATCGTCACGGATCTTGATGGCGGGGATAGAAGCTGCGATCTTTTCGAAGTCCAGCGGCGCGTTGGCGTCGGCGACTTCTTTCTTCTCCTCTGCAGGCTTCTTGGAAGCGGCAACTGCCTCGGCAGCCTTGATGTACTCGCCGTCCTTGAGGTACTTGACCAGCTCAACAGCCTCGCGCGTACCGACAACAACGTTCCAATCAGGCAGCTTGTCCTGAATCTCGCCTTTCATAACGGCAACCTTGCCCGGGATAATCAGGGTACGGTTGTTGATCTTACCAGCGATATCAAACTCGTCAAAGAATTTCTTGACAGAGGTGGATGAGAACTTGCCGGCTGCCCATGCCGTCAGGACAGACATGCCGGAAGCGTCGGTGATCAGCAGGTTGACCGGCACTTTGGAGCGCTCGAGTTCGCCGGAGACCAGGAAGTAGGTCAGCGCGAAGTCAACCGTCAGCGCACAGGGATCGTCAGGACCGGCGCCGTTGATCGGGTAGATACCGGGCGCAACCTTCATCGGCTTCTGCGGGTCGGTGAAGATGTTCTGACGCAGGCCGTACAGCGGCAGTGCCTCTGCATAGGTCATTCTGGGCATGATGATGATCGAGCCGTACTTCAGCGTGAACAAGGAAGCCAGCGCCGTTGCCAGATGATAGTCGTCCTTGCACAGCTTGCTCAGATCAACGATGGACGGATAGCCGAACGTGCGGTCGTTATCCTTGAGGGCTGCGCGGCGAACCTGCACAGCGCCCGCAAACGTTGCCTTGACGGTATCGGCGGTGACGTCGAGAATCAGGTTCTTGTTGCCGGCCTTTTCCAGTGCCTCAACGGTATCATGCAGCTCATTGAGATCAGCAGCCTGCACGCCAAGCACCACGCCATAAGTCTTTGCCAGCTCATTCATGGCCTCGAGGTTGTCCTTGTTAACGCCATTGACAACGGGCTTTACGTCCTTGATGGCCTCAACTGCGGCCTTTGCAGCGTCAACGTCGGTGGTTTCCAGAATGACGCCGCGCTCCAGTGTGGCAGCTTTCTTTGCGAGCTCTACGAAGCGTGCGCTGTCGCCGCCGTTGCGGACAGCAACAAACTCTACATACTCGCGCTCGCCGATACGCTCATAGTCAACGCTCTTGAGCTCGGCAATTTTTGCATCAACCGCAGCGTCGTCCATGCAGGTGCAGATGGAGACGGCAAACAGGTTACGGGAGACAAACGTCTTTTCATGACGGAACAGGACGGTTTCACCGCCCAGCTTATGGCCGGCAACCTCCAGCGTTTTCATGGGAGGTGCGGTAGCCTCGCTCAGAAGCGCGATGGCTTCCGGGGACATATACGGGCACTTGGTGATGGGAAGCGCACCCTGTGCAACCTTCATGCAGAATGCCATACACGTGGGGCTTCCGCATTCCTTACAGTTCTTCTTGGGAGATAATTTGAAAATGTCAAGACCTTTTACTGCCATTGTATGTTTCCTCCTCCTGCATTAGCAAAGCGCGCTGATCATCTTGGCGATGGTCGCAATGGCTGCCGGGTGACGCATGATAACCGCGTCAGAACCGCCTGCCAGGACTGCAGCAGCGGTGGTGATTTCCATCTCGATGCCGCGCTCTTCCTGGTTGCCCCACTCGGGCATATCGCTTTCGGGCATGATTGCTTCCTTGACGCCCCAGGTATCGGACGAAACAGGGGTCATGATGGGCATTTCCAGCATGGCGTCAGCCTGCTTGAGCGCTGCGTCCTTGATGCGGTCCAGCGTGGAGGCGACGTACTCATAGCCGTAGCCTGCGGCAGCAGAGCCGATGTTCATGACGATGTTCTGTGCGCTGACGCCCAGCTGGGTCATGACGGTGTTGAGCTGCTTGGCAAGGTTGATGTCAACGGCAGATTCTGCGCCAACTTTCTGGTTGTAGGCAAGGCCGGCGGATGCGCCGACGGTCTTGTAGTTTTCGTCACGGGCGGACAGGACAAGGATATTCTTGCCGGCCAGCGCCTCGGCGATCTTGTTGAAAAGCTCGGTGTCCTTTTCAATGTTCTTGCAGCCCATGATAACGATGGGCATGGTGACTGCGTCAGAAACGTCCTTGGCCAGCTTGACGCACTCCTCAACCGACTTGTCGAGGCCGTTGGGATCGGCGCCCTCAAAGTGCAGGCACAGGAACGATGCGCCCTCCATGGTCTCAGCGCGCTTGGCCATATCAACCACGCTCTCGCAGCCGGCGTAGAACGCCTGCTCGCCGGGCATGGTGTACTCGGCCATGCCGAGGTCAGTCAGCTCGACGCCGATCTTCGGCGCGTTGGCAATGTCCGCGTCAAACGTGTAGAACGGCAGGACGTTCTGTCCGCCGATCTTGGTGGCTTTTTCACCGACGCCAAGGGTAACTTCATTGATTCTGGCGTTGAAAGCCTGCTTTTTGGGAACAAAAGGCATAGTGTGAATCCCCCTACAAAAAAATTTTTATTACGGATGAAGCTTCTGCATGATCTCATGCAGTGCGACCTTGACCGGCGCGTTTTCCGGCACCTGGGAACTGGGCTTGCCGTCGCAGTCATACTCGAAAACGAGCTCGTCCTGCGGCAGTACACCGGCAAGGTCAAGGTGGTTTTTATCTATCTCTTCCAGTACACCGGCATTGAGTTTCCCCTCCGGTGCCCGGTTGACGATCAATTTCATAGCGCCGGGCTTGAGCTCCAGTTCACGCACCATTTCAGCGATGCGCCCCACGGCCTGAATGCCGCGGCGGGAGCAGTCGGAAACCAGCAGCATCAGATCCACATGCGGCAGAATGCCGCGGCTGATGTGCTCAAGTCCCGCCTCATTGTCGATTACCATATAGCGGTAATTCCCGGCATATTTGTCAATCTGGGTTTTGAGAACGCCGTTGACGAAGCAGTAGCACCCCTTGCCCTGCGTGCGTCCCATGACCAGCAGGTCATAGTCGTCCTCCTCGCACAGCGCCGAGCTGAATTTCATCTCGGCGTAGTCGGCCTTTGTCATATTGGCAGGGACAGTCCCCCGCTGCTCGGCATGGAGCATTTCCTCGCGGATATCGCCAAGCGTGGCCTCAACCTCAACGCCCAGAACCTCGTTCAGATTGGAATTGGCGTCCGCATCCACGACCAGAATCGGTCCTTTTTTCTGCTTTACCAGATAGTCGATAATCAGGCCGCACGTCGTTGTCTTGCCAACGCCGCCCTTACCGGCAACCGCAATCGTATAGGGTGTCATATGCTCCTCCTTGGAAAATTCCGCGCAGTTTGCGCCAGTCACGGCCAGAAGCCGCGCGCCGCAAAGCGCTCAGCCGCTCCGGCAGGAATTTCCTGCCGGAGCGTTGTGTCATTAGATCAGGTCAATCAGACCGGCAGCCTTTGCGATGTACGCAACGTCCTCATACTTGTTGAGCGCATACAGATGGATGCCGTCCACGCCGCAGGCGCGGTATTCGTCAATCTGGTTGATGGTGTATTCGATACCGGCAGCCTTAAAGCTTGCCTTTTTGCCCTCGACATCCGCGTCAAACGGCTCTTTGTCGAACGGGTTCGGGAAGATCCAGTTCTTGGAGATAATCTCGCAGAGCTTGCGATCCATCACGCAGCCGTTGCGGCTGAGCGCCATGTTGATTGTTGCAGCCTGATCGAGAATCGGCATGATGCCCACGTCAACCGGCAGCCAGATACCGGCATTGCGAATGGCCTCAAGCCAGTAGCGGAACGCGTCCATATCCCAGCAAAGCTGAGAGATGATGAAGTCCGCGCCGTTGTCCTGCTTCTGCTTGAGGAACGCGATGTCAGCCTCAAGGCTGCGGCACTGGATGTGACCCTCGGGAGAGCCCGCAACCGCGATGGTGAACTTGTCGCCAAACTCCTGACGGACGAACTTGACAAGCTCGGTGGCATAGTGCAGATCGCCGTTGGTGCCCGTCCAGCCAAAGGGCAGGTCGCCGCGCAGCGCCAGCATATGGTCAATACCGTGATCCAGATAGTTCTGAAGCTTTTCCTTGATATCGGCCTTTGTATTGCCGATACAGGTAAAGTGGGTAACAGGCGTGCACTTGCCGTCTTTCTTGATTTTGTCCAGAACCTCAAGATTCTTGCCGACGTTGGTGCCGCCTGCGCCATAGGTGCAGGAGATGTAGTCAGGGTTCAGCGTATACAGCTTTTCCAGGACACCATCCTTGCCGCACAGCTTTTCCATGCCGACGTCAGTCTTGGGCGGGAAAACCTCAAAAGAGAAAGTGGCTCTGTTTTCATAAATTTCAGCAACGCTCATTTTTGCCTCCAAAATATAAAAATAGGATGTACGGAAATTGTGGGCATCCGCCGGATGCCCATTCGATACAAAGTTATCGTATCACACTTTGGTAGCAAATACAAGTCTGTTTCGACGAGAATCTGCGTTTTTTTGTCTGCGGCGCACGTTTTTTTGCCGCGGCGCGCGGCGCGTCGGTGCACGAAAAACAGATGTCCGCGAATCAAAATCTACAGCGGTGTAAACAGGAACTTCTGCGTCACGCCGGCGCTCTGCACATAGACGGTCAGCTCACCGTTTGCCCGCTCGTCCACGTCCAGCGTCACCTGCTTGCCCTTGACAAGCTCGCGGATATAGCCGACAGGATCGTCGGTTTCCACCTCGTCAAAAAACACATCGCGCATCTGGTTGTTGGCACACTGATTTTCAATCTCGCGCACCAGCTCATACGATTTCATGTCCAGTTCCTCACAGCGGGCGGATCAGCGCGCTGTTGCCCACCAGATCCACCGATACCAGTTCGCCCTTTACGGTGATCTGGCGCTCCATCAGGTCGGTCAGCACAACCTCGCCCGGGAAACACTCAATTTTCTGGACATTGCTCAAAATCAGATTTTCCGGCGTCTGCTCGCCGCGATAAACCATAGCAAGGCACATACTGTTTCTCCTTACGCTTACGCGTTCAGTGCGGCAAGCACCGTAGACAGGCGCATATTGCCCTTTTCAAAATCGCTTACGGCCAGCATAACCTGCTCATAGGCGGTGTTCTCGCCCATGTTCTGAAGCTGCTTTGCCAGCTGCGCCAGTTCGTTTGCATGGGCGGTGTTATGGCCAACCATATACTTCATCAGCGCAACGAGCTCCTCGCGCGGCGAAGCGTGGGCATGACCGCAGTCAGCGCAGTTGTGTTCTTCACCGCAGTGGATATGCTCGCCGCAAGCGTGGTCATGGTCATGCTGGTGCTCATGGTCGTGGTCGTGATGATGGTGACCACCGCAGGCGTCGTCGTGTTCATAGCAGGGATAAAACATCTGGGATTCCTTTCCGTCTGACATTGCAGACACATACAATATTTTATGACGCTATTATAGCCGCCAAAGCACACTTTGTAAAGTACCTGATTGCCTGCCAAAAATCCCCCGGGGCAGGATTTCCTGCCGGAATTTTTCGAAAAATTGTCTGTTTTTCCGGTGGCGCTTACGCTGCCAGTGTGGTATACTGACCGGGATATCACCGCGCAGACGCGCAAAGGAGCGGCCGCCATGGCACACGAAGCACACGATCACGAATATCTGCACCAGATGGGCATTCCCCACGTTCACCTCCCCGAGGACACGCACGACGCACAGCACGCGCACGATCATGACCACGACCACGATCATAGCCACGACCATTCGCACCCGCACGTGCATGAGAACACCAAAGCCGTGCTCAACCGTCTCTCTCGCGCCATCGGCCACCTGGAATCGGTGAAAAAAATGGTGGAAAGCGGCCGCGACTGCTCGGAGGTGCTCATCCAGATTGCCGCCGTGCGCTCGGCCATCAACAACATCGGCAAGGTTATTTTGCAGGATCACATCCAGCACTGCATTGTGGACGCGGTGGAGCACGACGATGAAAAATCGCTCGACGATCTGTGTCAGGCCATTGACAAATTCATCAAATAGCACAATCATCGTACCGGTGCGGCGCGCCTGCACCGCGCCGGTTTGTCATGTGCGCAAAAATAATCAGTAAGAAAATATCGGTACCCTATTGCTTTTTCGCAAAAAACGATTACAATGATTCACAGGAGAGAAACTTAAGGGCAGGAAGATGTGACCCTGCTAATTTAACGAGACCATGCGTACCCGAACGTTGCATGAATGAGTAGAAATGGCGCGTCAAGTACCGGCTGGATGGGAGGTTGCCACCGGGCGAAGGAGAGTTCTCCGCGATGCCATTTTCGCATCCGCTGAAGCAAACAGAAATTGTACTGCACAGTTTCCAGCTTGTGAATTTTATATTTTTCAACCTCCTCCCATTTTTATAATAGGAGGCTATTTTTATGTCTAAAAAATTGAATTTTACCACAAAGCGTCTCGTCATTGACGCGCTGCTGATCTCGCTGTTCTTTGTTCTTTCGCTGTTTTCGGTTGAAATCGGCGGTGTCAAAATCACCTTTGTCTCTCTTCCTACGGTCGTCTGCGCCATGCTCTACGGCCCTGTCGATGCCTGCATTGTCGGCTTCCTCGGCGCGTTCCTTGAGCAGATGATCAAATACGGTTTTACCGCCACCACCGTTCTGTGGCTGCTGCCCGCCGCCATCCGCGGTCTGGTTGTAGGTCTCGGTGTGGTGCTCTTCCGCAAGCAGATGTCGCTTGATGCCATCTCCTCCACGAAAAAGCCGTTTGTCTACTTTGCCGTCTGTCTGGTTGCCGGCGCGCTTACCTCGTGCGCAAACACGCTGGTCTACTATCTGGACTCCGTGCTGTATCACTACTATTCCTACGCGCTGATTTTCGGTGTGTTCTGGGTTCGCCTTGCAAATGGCCTGCTCACCTCGTTTATCACCGCCGTCATCGCACTGCCGATTGTTCTGGCGCTGCGTAAATTCCATCTGACCGACACGCGCAAAAGCGTCTCTGTCCAGTAATCCCCGCGCCGCAGGCGCACAGATTAAAAGAAAGAAGTCTCAATACCATGACGCTTGATGAAGCACTGCACTATATCCACGAAGTCTGCTGGAAAGGCAGCATTCCCGGTCTTGCGCGCATTAACGCCCTGCTTGACAAAATGAATCACCCCGAGCGGACGCTCAAATACGTCCACGTCACCGGCACCAACGGCAAGGGCTCTACCTGCGCGATGCTGGCCTCGATGCTGCAAAAGGCGGGCTACAAAACCGGCCTGTATACCTCGCCCTATATCACCCGCTTTAACGAGCGCATTCAGATTAACGGTGAACAGATTCCCGACGAGGCCGTCTGCCGTATCACCGAGCAGATTAAGCCGCTGGCCGACTCGCTTGCAGAGCAGCCCACCGAGTTTGAGATGGTGACGGCGCTCGGCTTTGCCTATTTTGCCGAACAGAAATGTGACATCGTCGTAACTGAGGTCGGCATGGGCGGCGAATTTGACGCAACCAACGTCATACCCGCGCCCGAGGTCGCCGTATTCTGCAACATTGGTCTTGATCACACCGAGGTTCTGGGCGATACGCTGGAGAAAATCGCTGCCACCAAGGCTGGCATCATCAAGCCCGGCTGCGACGCAGTGATCTACCGTGAACAGCCGTCGGTCGAGGCCGTATTTGAGGAGCGCTGCAAAAAGCTGAACGTTCCGCTGCACAAGGCCGACTTTGACTCGCTTCATCTGATCTCCCACGGTCTGGAGGGTCAGGTATTTGACTGGCAGCGCTTTTCTGCGCTGCATCTGCCGCTGCTTGGCAACCACCAGCTGCACAACGCAGCCGTTGCGCTGACCACCGCCACCGTTTTGCAGCAGCGCGGCTGGAAACTTTCGGATGAGAATATCCGCGACGGCCTTGCGTGTGTCGAGTGGCCGGGACGCTTTGAGCTTCTGCGCCGTGAGCCGCTGTTCATTGCCGACGGCGGACACAATCCGCAGTGCATTGAGGCGCTGACGTGCAACATCCGCGAGTATCTCGCAGGACGCGAGTTGACAATTCTGACCGGTGTGCTGGGTGATAAGGACTACCACTGTATGTACAGCTGTGTTGCGCCGTATGCAAAGGAATTCGTCACCATCACGCCCGCAAATCCGCGTGCCATGAGCGCCGAAGCGCTGGGCGAATATCTGCGCCAGTTTGGTAAGCCCGTCACGGTCTGCAGTTCCGCCGCCGAGGGCGTGCGCACCGCAATTGCCCACGCGGGCAAGGACGGCGTGGTGCTGTGTTATGGCTCGCTGTATATGCTGGGCGATGTAAAGGCCGCCGTTGCCGAAACCTTATAATGCGTGTATGAAAACGGGCGTCCGTCAGTTGGCGGACGCCCGTTTTGAGCGTGTCAAAAAAGTATTTTTGACACGCTCTCAAACGCGATCCGCTTCGCTGGGTTCGCGTTTGAAAAAGGCTGCGTGCCGCTGCGCGCATAATTTGTGCGCGAATCGCGCACAAATTCCACACTTGCGGCACGTAGTGTGTTTTGTCCGACGTACACGCCGCCGGACAAAACGAATTGATACT
>CAKTUT010000013.1 GCA_934621665.1 uncultured Oscillospiraceae bacterium
GCCATTGCCAGCGTCATCTGCTGCGAAGCACCAGACGATGAGGCGCTTGACGCCTGCCGTGAGCTTGGTAAGACGCTTGCTCAGTAAGCAGTAAATATCAAGATTGAATGTTTCCGGATTCCTGGTCATACGTGGGGTATATGGTTTATCTGATTGACGATAAGTATCTGTTTACCGGCGGGATAATCTGGTTTGGCTCGGACGGCGGCGATAGCTTTATTTCCGCGCTGGCTGAGGACAATCGGCTTGCCATGCAGTCGCTTGCCGCATTTGAGAAAAAGCTTCGCAGCCGCGGCCTGCATCCGATGTTCATCACCGGACACACCGGATGTGCGGACAATATGGACTTCGATTTTGCACACAAGGACAAGCTCTGCTCACCGATTAAAAAGCGTGTTCCAGACCCAACTGCGCTATATGATGCATACGACGAGGAAAAGCCGGTGCTTTCAAAATTCTCGCTGTCGATGCATTTTACGATCATCATGGATACAACTTTTCTTTCGATAAGTACATAACGTTTGTGATAGCACTTGCTATTATTCCTAAACCTGTGACGTCATAATGGATGATATCTGATTCACCAAAAGCAAATCGCACAGATATTGATACGATTTTCAGCAAGGGCGGCGATAAAAAATATGCACGTTGACAAAAATGTGTGGATTTGACACACAGCTTGCGATGGGCGGTACGCCGATGGCAAAATTGTCGCGCAAAGGCAATCCCGTGCTTGTAAATCAGAAGCAAATGCCGTATCATATGGCTAACCAAAACTGGATATGACCGAATCACAGAATAAAGGAGAACAGACCATGGCTTACTACTATCCCGAACCCTCTCACACGTTCAGCGAATATCTGCTTGTGCCCGGTTATACGTCTGAGGGCTGCGTGCCAGACCGCGTATCGCTGAAAACGCCGCTGGTGCGCTACCGCAAGGGACAGGAGGAGTGCCCTATCAGTCTGAATATCCCAATGGTCTCGGCGATCATGCAGTCGGTTTCCAACGACACGCTGGCCATCGCCCTTGCAAAGGAGGGCGGGCTGTCATTTATCTTTGGTTCACAGTCTATTGAGAGCGAGGCCGCCATGGTGCGCCGCGTCAAGAGCAATAAGGCGGGCTTTGTTGTCAGCGCGTCCAATCTGACGCCCAATCACACGCTGGCTGATGTATTGGCGCTGAAAGAGAAGAACGGCTTTTCCACTGTCGCAATCACCGAGGACGCCACGCCGAATGGCAAGCTCCTTGGTATTGTGACGAGCCGAGACTACCGCGTCAGCCGCATGGATGCGTCTACACCGGTGCGCGAGTTTATGACGCCGCGCGAAAAGCTGGTTACCGCGCCCGCAAACACGACGCTGCGCGAGGCGAATGATATCATCTGGGAGTATAAGCTCAACTCGCTGCCCATCGTGGACGAAGCGGGGCGGCTGCTCTACTTTGTATTCCGCAAGGACTATGACCAGCACAAGGAGCATCCACTTGCCCTGCAGGATGAGAAAAAACGCTATCTCGTGGGCGCTGGCATCAACTCACGCGACTATGAGGCGCGCATCCCTGCACTCATTGAAGCAGGTGCGGACGTGCTGTGCATTGACTCGTCCGAGGGCTATTCCGTGTGGCAGAAGCGCGTGATTGACTATGTGCGCAGAAATTACGGCGACCGTGTAAAGATCGGCGCGGGCAACGTGGTTGACCGCGACGGTTTCCGCTTTTTGGCTGAGTGCGGTGCAGACTTTGTCAAGGTCGGTATCGGCGGCGGCTCGATCTGCATCACGCGCGAGACAAAAGGGATTGGCCGCGGACAGGCCACGGCGCTGATTGAGGTATGCGCCGCGCGAGACGCGTATTTCCGCGAGACGGGCATCTATGTCCCCGTCTGCTCCGACGGCGGCATTGTCCACGATTATCACATGACGCTGGCGCTTGCCATGGGCGCGGACTTTCTGATGCTGGGACGCTATTTTGCACGCTTTGATGAGTCGCCGACGAACAAACTGCTGGTGAACGGTGTGTACGTTAAGGAATACTGGGGCGAGGGCTCGAACCGCGCACGCAACTGGCAGCGGTATGATCTTGGCGGTAAAGGCGCGCTGGCCTTTGAGGAGGGCGTTGATTCGTATGTCACTTATGCGGGCTCGCTTCAGGATAATGTGGCGCGAAGCTTGTACAAGGTGAAGTCCACTATGTGCAATTGCGGCGTGACAAGCATTCCCGATTTGCAGGAGCACGCAAAGCTGACACTTGTCTCGGCCACCAGCATTGTGGAGGGCGGCTATCATGATGTGACGCTCCGCTCCACCAGCAGCGGCAGCAACCGATAATTAAAAAATACCGGACAGCTTTGGAAAAACGGAGCTGTCCGGTAATTTTTGTGTTCTGGTCGAAAAAGTGCTTGAAAATGAAATGATTTGTGCAAAAATAAGAGTGAAAAGCAGACGGGAACGGATACATTTTTTCATCACTGATGGGTAGAAGAGACTAATCTTGAACGCCGAAAAACAGTATAGACTTGCGCAAATTGTCAGAAGTGGAGTGGAAAGCACGAAAGAAAGCGAACTGCAAATTGAACACATCTGTCACATGGTATATCTATTACAAGTTTACCGAGTGCCGTAAATGTGACCGTATCGTCTGCGGCGATCGTGATGCATATGCACAGGAGCATCCGGAATATCGCGACGAGAGCGGCTACAGGAGAAATAAATGATGAAACACGTGCATTTTGATGTAGAGACCGATGACTTTTATGGCGCGCTCAGCGGTAAAATAGCTTTTGCGTCTGGGCGTCAACGTCCTGACAATGCCGCAGGAGAAAAAGGACTACAGTCACCATAACTATCCGCTGGAACAGATGGAGGCGGCGATTGCCTGACTTAAGGTAAACAGCAACCGGAAGCTCGCTAGCACATGCCGTTGGAAATTGTGAAACATGCTGCTGCGGGTGAACGGAACGGCGGCTGGCTGTGTAAAAACATCCAAATTCAAAATTTGGGCTTGCGAAATACGGATTGACGTATTATAATCGACATATGACGGAAATGAAAGCGCTGAGCCGATTGCAAAATGGATGAAAATGCGGCATACTAAAGCGGATGCTTTCTGAAAGGATGAGAGCGATGAAGCAGAAATTCAACATTACCGGAATGACATGCGCGGCGTGCAGCGCGCGTGTAGAAAAGGTGACGGCGCACGTGCCGGGCGTTCGCTCGGCGGCGGTCAATCTGATGGCGGGTACGATGCTGGCCGACTACGATGAGTCCAAAACAAACGCGCAGCAGATCATTGATGCAATTGCCGAAAACGGCTATGGTGCGTCGGTTGCGCAGGAGGGCGGTGCGTCACGGCGCAACCGTGAGCAGGAAAAGGCACTTGCACAGATGAAAAAGCGTATCATTGTGTCGGCTGTTTTTCTGATTGCGCTGATGTATGTGTCAATGGGGCACATGATCGGTCTGCCGATGCCGCACGTGTTCCACGACGGAATGCGGGGCTTTTATCTGATGGCAGCGACGGAGTTTGTCCTGCTGCTGCCAATTCTGATTGTCAATCGGATTTTCTTTATCAGTGGTTTTCAGAAGCTGTTCCACGGCGCGCCGAATATGGATACACTGGTGGCCATCGGCTCGGCAGCAGGCGTGATCTACAGTCTGTACGCTGTTCTGGCCGGGAAGATGGGCGAGCTTTATTTTGAATCTTCCGGCATGATTCTGACGCTCGTGACGCTTGGTAAGTTCTTTGAAACGCGCGCCAAGGGCAAGACCGGACAGGCGATTGAAAAGCTGATGGATTTGTCGCCAAAGACGGCGTTTGTCCAGCGCGACGGACAGGAAATTGAAATTCCGGTGGAACAGGTTGTGGTTGGAGATCTCGTGTCGGTACGGCCCGGCGGACGGATCCCGGTTGATGGTATTGTCGAGTCCGGAAGCTCGGCGGTGGACGAGAGCGCGCTGACGGGCGAAAGTCTGCCGGTTGAGAAAAAGATCGGCGACCGCGTGGCCGCAGCCACGATCAACAAGACTGGCTTCCTGCGCTTCCGCGCGGACAAGGTTGGCGAGGATACCACGCTTGCGCAGATCATCCGGCTGGTTGAGGATGCGGGCGGCTCAAAAGCGCCGATTGCGCGGCTGGCCGATAAAATTGCCGGCGTCTTTGTGCCGGCCGTTATGGGCATCGCGCTGTTGTCGGCGATTGTCTGGCTGCTGCTTGGTGAAAGCGTATCGAACGCGCTGAGCACGGCGATTGCGGTGCTGGTGATCTCGTGCCCATGCGCACTGGGACTGGCCACGCCGGTTGCAATCATGGTTGGCACGGGACGCGGCGCAGAGCAGGGTGTTCTGATCAAGTCTGCTGAATCGCTTGAGCTTCTTCATAAGGTTAGCGCAGTGGTCATGGACAAGACCGGTACGCTGACGCAGGGACGTCCGGCAGTGACCGATGTGCAGGCAAACGGCATTTCAGAAGCTGAATTCATGCGCATTGCGGCGGGGCTGGAAAAGCCGTCGGAGCATCCGCTGGCGGAGGCAATTTTGAAAAAAGCGTCGGAGGAGCAGATTGACATTCCCGAGGCACAGCGTTTCCAGTCTATCCCCGGCAAGGGCGTGGAGGCTGAGATTGACGGCAAGCGCTATCTGGCGGGCAACCGCGCGCTGATGTCCGAGCGCGGCATTGACGCGCCCGCGGCGGAGGCATTTGCTGCGCAGGGCAAAACGCCGCTGTATTTTGCCTCGGCGGATGGAAAGCTGCTCGGCGTAATTGCTGTGGCTGATGTGGAAAAGCCTACGTCACGTCAGGCAGTGCAGGCGCTGAAAAAGCGTCATATGGATGTGATTTTGCTCACGGGAGACAACGAGACGACGGCAAATGTCATTGCAAAGCGTCTTGGCATTGACCGCGTGATCTCTGGCGTTCTCCCAGCGGACAAGGAAAAGACCATTCGCGCATTGCAGGAGGAGGGTAAGCATGTCGCCATGGTTGGCGACGGCATCAACGACGCACCGGCGCTGATGCGTGCGGATGTGGGTATCGCCATTGGCGCGGGTACAGACGTGGCGCTGGAGTCGGCGGACGTGGTGCTGATGCGCTCTGATCCGATGGACGTGGTCGGCGCGGTTGACCTCAGCCGTGCGGTGATTCGGAATATCAAGGAGAATTTGTTCTGGGCGTTCTTCTATAACACGCTTGGAATTCCCATCGCGGCAGGTGTGCTGATTCCGCTGGGTATTCGTCTGAGCCCAATGTTCGGCGCAGCGGCCATGAGCCTGAGCTCAGTGTGCGTGGTGACAAACGCGCTGCGTCTGCGGTTCTTTAAGCCGAAGAAAGATGTTGCCGATGCGGAGGCGGAAGCCGGTGCGTGTGGCAGCGAATGCAAGATACAAACTACTGCAAACGATGCAGAAAAACAGGAGGATACAGGTATGAAAACAGTATTACAGGTCGAGGGTATGATGTGCGGGCACTGCAAGGCGCACGTGGAAAAGGCGCTTCTGGGTGTTCCCGGCGTGACGGCGGCGGAGGCTGACCTTGACGCCAAGACTGCCACGGTAACGGGCGATGCCGACCGTGCGGCGCTGATTGCGGCGGTCAAGGAAGCGGGCTACGAGGCAAAGTGAGTTTGTCAAAAAGCCTTTGATAAGCGAACGCGGCATGACTTCATTGGAGTCATGCCGCTTTATTTGTGCGCTGAAATCGTATTATGCTTGCGCGTCCAGCGCCAAAAGCGCTGCTGCTTTCCTGGCCACGATGATTTCCTCGTCGGTGTCCAGCACAAAAATGCGGACAGGGGAGTCAGGCATCGAGATATCGCGCCCGCCAAAGGCGTGACGGTTCTTTTCGCCATCCAGCTCAATGCCGAGGAAGCCGAGTCCCGACAGCGACAGCGCGCGGACGGTGGGACTGTTGCGGCCAATGCCGCCGCCAAAGACAATTGCGTCAAGTCCGCCCATTGCGGCGGCATACGAGCCGATGTATTTTTTGATGCTGTAGGCGTAAGCGGCAATGGCATTTGCAGCGTCGTCGTTTCCGTCGTCCGCTGCCTGCTCAATGTCGCGCAGGTCATTTGAAATTCCGCCGGACATCCCATAAAAGCCGCTTTTCGTCTGGAGCATATCCTTGATTTCCGCCAGCGTCATGCCCGCTTCTTCTGCAAGATAAAAGATGATATATGGATCAATGTCGCCGCAGCGGTTGTTGTTCATGATGCCGCACTGGAGCGAGAGTCCCATGCTGGTGTCGATGCTTATGCCGTTTTGCACGGCGCAGATACTGCCGCTGCCGCCAAGGTGGCACGAGACAATTTTCAGATCATCACGCTCCATCGCGTCTGCCACCCAAGTTGACATAAATTCGTGCGACGCGCCGTGAAAGCCATAGCGGTGAATGTCATACTTACGGGAAATTTCAATGGGAATGGCGTAAAGCGAGGCTTCAGGCGGAATTGTCTGATGGAAGCCGGTTTCAAATGAGCCGATGAGCGGTGTGTTAGGCAGCAGCGAGCGGAACTGGCGGATGGCGGCGATATAGGGCGGATTGTGCGCGGGTGCGACGGAATTAAACGCCGCCATTTTTGCGAGCACATCCTCCGTCAGGTACTGCACGCCGCTCACGCCGCGCGCGTGGACGACCTTAAATGCGACGCACGAAAGCTCGTCAAGGCCTGCAAGAATACCGTCCAGCAGCTGCATCAGCATCCGCTCAATGGCTTCTCGATGCGTGGGAAATGCGGACTGCTCGGAAATTTCGTCGCCGGTCAGACGGTTGCGCGCGTAAAAACGCGAAACGTCTGCGCCTACGCGCTCCGCGCCGCCAGAGGCGAGCACGCGCTCACCCTGTGACAGATCAAACAACTGGTATTTCAGCGACGTGCTTCCCACGTTGCAGATGAGAATTTTCATGGCAATACTCCTCTTTGGTGCTGGTTTTCTTTTAGTATATCAGTTCCTGCACCAAATCACAACGATGAAGTTCCGTCGCCGATGCCGAGCCGGTAGAGATTTGTCAAATACGTCCACTCCACCTGTGAAAGCGTCCCGTCGGCAAGAAGCCCGCTCTTTTCCTGTAGCCAGACAACAGCAGCAACTGACGGCGCGTCGTGGATGCCAGTGACGGCGAGTACCGGGGCATCGGAAAACACCTCGCCCAGTGCGCACAGCATCGACTGAATGGGATAGAGGTTTCGATTCTGCTCGCCGGGACGGATGATTTGCAGCGGCTGCCACACAATTTGAAGCGGTGCGGCCGGCAGAACGGTTGGGCTCAAGTGCGTGTAGGCCTCTACAATCCGATTCCATGTTTCGTTATTTGTTTGGCCGGTTGGCGGCAGGTCATAGCGCAGCTGAAACGCGCGCACGGCGTTTTCCGTAGCCGCGCCGTAGATGCCGTCCTCCGCTACAGACGGAAAATCTACCAAAGCCGCGCTGATCGCACCCAGCATGGCTTGCAGGCTCAAAATCGGCGCACCGATATAGTCTCTTGGTATTTGCATCCTACACCTCCGAATCCCGCATTCCTACGCGCAGTGTCATGCCCGGAAACTGGACAAAGCGCGTGGACGACTGGTAATGTGTCTGCGACTTGGATTTTGCACCGGTTCGTGAGGCAAAGACTTCCACTGCGTCTGGATTTGTGTTCTCCGGGAATAACTCGCTGTTTCGGAATACCGTTGCGTCAATTGAGGTATACTGCGCCAGAATCGCGTTCCACGTCTCCTCGTCCACAATACCCGTTTCGGGATGAGAGACATAGCGTTGAAGCGCCAAAACGGCTCCACGCGTGTCCTCGTCAAACATACCGTTTTGCGGCGGCTGCGGGACGGACTGGACAAACTCGCCCACAACGTTCAGCATATATTGCAGCAGCGGCATACCGCCTCCGGTGCTGCCAAGCTGGAGCGTACCGGGGAACTGATACGACGAGCGGACATACTGCTGTCCCTCTGAGCGCAGCTCCGTCAGTCGCAGAACGCCAAAGTAAATCTGCTCCAGCTGATTCCATGTGGAACGGCCGACAATACCATCTGGCGTTAGAGAAAAGATCGACTGAAACGCAATGACGGCGTTTCCCGTATCGCTTGTGAAAAAGCTGTCCTCCGTGACCTTGGGGATGGCGGGGTAGTTTTGTGATATGCGGTTGAGCGCCACCTGCACAAGCAGAACATACGGTCCGACAGAGCCAAGGCGCAGCGGTGTGCCGGGATAGGTCTCGCGCTGCTCGGCAACCGGCGCGCCGACTACCAGCTCAATGTCGTTTCCATAGTAGGAACGGAGAATCTCCAGACTGTTCGCGCCCTCCTGTGCCTGGTATTGGCTGCCCCACTGGCTCAGACCGTCGCAGGTGGTGGTTGTGCCGTTGCAGTACTTTGCGGCCAGCGGTTCGACAAAGCCCTGACGGCGGATATAGTCGTTAAACAGTTCGTCAACCAGCTCTGAGACGTTTTCGTAGATATTGCGTCCCTGAATGAACTTCTGGTCGATGGCGGTGGAACTTGTGATGTCAAATGGGTAGCCGCGGCTGCGGTAATAGTCGGTATAGATGCGGTTGAGCGTATAGGAGATGATGGCAAGCGCATTTGCACGCAGTGCCGACAGCTCCCATGTGGGATAAACCTCACTGGAGACAACGTTTTTTATGTAGTCGGTAAATGAAACGGTGATATTGGCAGCATTTGCATTCGGCGCGCCGAGGTGGACGGTGATGGTCTGCGGGACATAGGGGACAATCGGCGGCAAAACACCCGGCATGGTGAATCCCTCCTAAAGCGTCTGCGCCGGAACGACAAACGTTTCGGTGCGGCTGTAGTTGTCGGGCAATTGCGGTGTTGGAATCAGCATAAATTCCTGTAGCGTCTGGATGCCGGTAAAGACCTGTGCGTCCTCTACGATGATGCGATCATAGCCCGGCTGATCAACGATCATACTGACGGTAGAATAAGGAAACTGCCCGGATGAGGTGAGCGCTCGGCCGTCCTGTTCCGGCGTGTCAATGGTCAGTGCGTCGGTAAAGCCGTCGAAGTTCGTTATGCGGAACGCCAAAAGCTCAAATTTGCCGTCGGTACTGCGCCGGCAGAACGCGACCGACGCGCCGGTGACGGGCAGCATGGCGTTTGAGGTGTAGACGCGGGCAACAATCGTTCCCTGTGCGGACAAAAATACCCCTCCCTGTATCATGGCAGGCGCGATTGCCGCGCCGCATGAGAGTTTTCCCATTCTATGCAGCACGTGGCAAAAGTGTGCATACGCACGCAAAAGCGCTGCCCCGAATGTGGGACAGCGCTTCGTACAGCAGAGACTTATTCAATGGATTTGAGCGCCTGCGCCATGTCGATGCGGCGGATTTTTCCGCGCAGAGCAAGGTCTACAATCAGCGCAAACACCAGTGTCAGCGCAATAGAGATGGCGTAGCTGACGGCCGCAATACGCACGTCAAAGTGGATCATGTCGATCTGAATCTGCGCCATGACATAGGCGTGCAGCGCGATGCCCATCGGGATGCCGACCAGAATGCCGAGCACGGTCAGAATAATGTTTTCACGGAACACATAGGCGTTCGTCTCCTTTTCATAGAAGCCCAGCACCTTGATGGTGGCAATTTCACGGATGCGTTCGGTGATATTGATGTTTGTCAGGTTATACAGGACGATAAACGCCAGTGCGCCCGCGCAGATGACGACCAGCAGGACGATGTAGTTGAGGCTCTTCATCATGTTATTTACGCGTGCGTGAAGATCTGCGTTCAGCGAGACGTTTGTTACGCTGTCATCGCCGGAAATTGCGGCGGAGGCCTCGTAGGGGTCGATGTCCGGCGAGAGATTCAGCCATGCAGATTTCATTTCCGCTGCGGTGCCGAGCTGTGATTCGTATGTCTGCTGCGTCAGATAGACATAGTTAAAGACGTAGTTCGTGAAGACACCGCTGATATGCAGTGAGAGTGTGTTCATATCGCTGTCGTGAATTGTAAGCGTATCGCCAACGGCAAGATTCAGTGCGTCGGCAAGGCCGACAGAGATGATGCATTCGTCCTGTCCAGGGTAGGCGACCGCGCCGTTATCGTTGTGCAGGTCGATAAAGCCGGTCAGATTGTCACCCTGCGCTACAATCACATGTGCCTGCTTGGTGCGCGTGCCATTGGTGCAGTCAAGGTTATGCTCCGAGATGAAAAGCGCCGAATTGAGTACATCGCTGTGCGCGTCCAGAAATTCTGCCTGCGCCGTATTATCCATCGCGTCGGAAAAATCAGCGGTGGCGTCGTACTGCGTGATTTCCTCATACTGATAGCTGACGACGTTTTGAATCGAATCGCGGATGCCAAAGCCGGTAATCAAAAGCGCCGTACAGCCGCCGATGCCGATGGCCATCATGATCATGCGCTTTTTGTAGCGGAGCGTATTGCGGATGGAGACCTTGTGCAAAAACGGAATGTGCTTCCAGACGGCAGGAACGCGCTCCAGCAGAATCCGCTGGCCAGGCTTTGGCGCTTTCGGGCGGATAAGCTCTGCCGCCGGGCGAAGAAGATCGCTTCTGCACGCGTACCACGTAGCGGCCAGCGCACAGGCGAGATAGGCCGCCGATGAGATGATGGCAAGCGGCCAGTCGAACGCCCAGAGAATATCCGTGAAGCCATACATGATGTTGTACCCCTGCCAGATCATCTTCGGCAGGAAATACGAACCGGCGGCAATGCCAACGACACAACCGAGAATCGAAGCGCTTGCGGCGTAGATCAGAAACTCGCTGATAATCGCGCTGTCGGAGTAGCCGAGTGCCTTTAAAAGACCTGTCTGTGTGCGTTCCTCGTCCACCATCCGTGTGATGGTAGTGATGCACACCAGCGCCGCAACCATAAAGAAGAAAAGCGGAAACACGCACGAAATGGCGCTGACAATATCCGAATCACTTTCAAAGCACGCGTAGCCGACATTCGTGTCGCGGTTTAAAACGTAAATATCCGGATAGGTGAGCTCTGAGAGTTCTTTTTCGCCGTCTGAATATTCAGCTTCCGCGTCTGCAAGCTTTTGTTCGCCGTCGGTGATTTCCTGCTTTGCATCGGTGATTTTCTGCCGCCCGTCTGCAAGCTCTGCCGCACCGTCAAGCAGCGCCTGCTTTGCATCATCAAGCGTTTGCTGCGCCTCGTCCAGCTGCGCAACAACGTCAGCGCGGTTTAGAAAATACTGATTCCATCCGGCCTTTGCTTCGGCCTTTGCTGCCTCCAGCTGTTCTTCTGCCTGTGACAGCTGCACATAGGCGGCCTGTAGCTGCTCATACTGCGGCTGAATGGTTGCTTCCCACACGGCGGCGGAGACAGAGTCCTTGTCCGGCAGCTGTGCTGCCTGTGCGTCTAGCTTCGCGCGCGTGTCGGAAATGGTCCGCTCCTGCTCGGCAATCTGCTCGTCAGCAGCGTCCAGCTTGTCCTCGGCCTGACTGAAGCCGTCATAGGCCTTTTTCTTAGATCTTTCAAATTCAGCGAGGCCGTCGTCATATTCTGCCTGTGCGTCTGCAAGTTTCTGCTCACCATCGGCAACGTCCTGCTCTGCGTCCAGCAGCTTCTGCTTTGCATCAGCAAGCTCCGTCTGCTTTTCGTCAAGCGTTGCGCGCGCGTCATCCAGTGTTTGCCGCGCGTCCTGATACAGGGACTGATAGCGCGCATCGGCGCGCTGCTCACAAAGCGCGGTGATCGTGTCCTCCATGCTGGAGATAAAGCTGTCGTACGCTTCGGAGTAAACTCCGCCCGATGCGCCGGAGAGCGTCAGATAGAGGTCGGTATAGTAGTCAGTTGTGAACACCTCGGGCAGAACATAGAAAAACGCATTGACTGCGCCGTTTCCAACGGAACTTGTGCCGCGCTCATAGTTGATATAGAGCGGCGATTTTGCAACACCGACAATCGTAAAGGTATGAACGGAAAACGCGTCAAGCGTGTCCGCATCGTTGTCATCGCTCAGCATGATCGTCTGTCCGATGGCATCTTCCCCGTAAATCCACGCGTCGGCAAGACATTCATTTGCCGCCTGCGGCATTCGTCCAGATTTAAGATCAACGGTGTTGAGCCGGGAGGGAACGCTCATTGCGTGGAGAACGGAGTTAACATGGCCGTTTACGTTGCAAAGCACGTCTCTCCAGCGCGCGCCTTCAGCGGCGGATACGCCGTCCTGCTCTTTGAAAAATTCCACATCCTCGTCGGTAAAGCCAAGCGTGGAGATCAGACGGTAATCATACATCGCGTGCCCGTCAAGATACGAGTCAAGCGTATGGAGCATGGCCGTCTTTGTCAGGCGCAGACCACAAAAAAAGCCCACGCCAAGCGCCACAATGGCAAAAATGGCAAGCCAGCGGCCAAGACTTGCCTTGATTTCACGTACTGTCAGCTTCAGCATTGTCTCACCACTCAATCTCGGAAACCGGTGTGGGATGCTCATTCAGCGTGACGGAGCGAATCTGGCCGCTTGCCACGCGGATAACGCGGTCAGCCATGGCGGTCAGCGCGGAATTGTGTGTGATGATCACAACCGTCATGCCGCTTTTGCGGCTTTGATCCTGCAAAAGCTGCAAAATCTGCTTGCCGGTGTTGTAGTCAAGCGCGCCTGTCGGCTCGTCGCACAGCAGAAGCTTTGGGTTCTTGGCAAGTGCACGCGCAATCGCCACGCGCTGCTGTTCACCGCCTGACAGCTGTGCCGGAAAGTTCTGCATCCGATCCTGTAGGCCAACGGCTGTGAGCACCTGCTCGGACGGCAGCGGATTTTTGCACAGCTGTCCCGCAATCTGCACGTTCTCCAGTGCCGTCATATTGGGTAGCAGGTTATAAAACTGGAACACAAAGCCGACCTCGTGCCGCCGGTAGGCGGTGAGCTGACGCTTATTGTAGGCGGAAATTTCCTCGCCATCCAGATAGATATGCCCGTCTGACAGCCTGTCCATGCCGCCCAGAATATTCAGAAGCGTTGTCTTGCCCGCGCCGGATGCGCCGACAATGACGCAGATTTCGCCCTGATTGATGGTAAACGACGCGTCTTTCAGCGCGTCGATGCGTACCTCACCCATCTGATAGGTCTTACTTACGTTTTCAAATGCAACAAACGGATTCATATCTGTCATGCCCCCTTAAATGCGTAAAATTCTATAATTTGAATTTTATCATTCCATACTTCAAAAGCGGTGAATAAGCTGTAAATTCTGGATGGTGTTTGCAAAAAAAACGGTGCGCCGCAGATCGCGGTGCACCGTCCGGTTATAAAATTTCGTCAAATTTTTCGACAAAGAGCTTTCCTGCGTATGCGCGCAGCTCTGCACAGTAGCTCTCGTAGGCCGGCAGAATCGCTTCTGCCTCCGGGGTAAGCGTTGCACCTCCTCCGTGTTTGCCGCCCGTTGTCGAGTCGAGCAGCTTGAAGCCGAGACCGGCTTCGGCGTTTTTGATGATGGTCCATGCTTTTGAGTAGGCCATGCCGATGGACATGGCGGCCGCGCGCAGAGAGTGCGTCTCACGTACCTTGGAAAGCAGCATTGCAATGCCAGGTCCAAAGCACTTTTCCTCGGCAAAAATACGCACGGTGATAACGGGTCTTAAATTCTTTTCCATACATGCATGATAGAGGAAAATGCGGCGAATGTCAATGAAAAGGCGCGCGGCTTGACCTTTTTTGGAGAATGTGTTATTCTGACAAAAGAACATCGAGACAAAACGCGAGGTGAGCACGTTGCAGTTGGCACAGATGCTGGATATCCGCCCAGGCGTGACAGCAATCATTGGAAGCGGCGGCAAGACCACGCTGATGCTGACGCTGGCGCGGGAGCTTGCGCAAGACGCGCGCGTGATCGTCACAACGACAACGCATATTCTGCAGCCAGATGGAATTCCATGCGTGCTTTCACCGTCGCCGGAGGAAATCCGGCAGGCGTTTGCAGAACATAAAATTGTCTGTGTCGCGTCAAAAACACCGGTCGGGAAGCTGACTACGCCGGAACTTGATTTTGAAGCGCTTTTGAAGCTTGCGGACTTTGTGCTGGTAGAGGCCGACGGCTCGCGCCGGCTGCCCATCAAGGCGCACGCGCCATATGAGCCGGTAATACCGCCCTGCGCGAATCAGACAATTCTGGTTCTGGGACTATCGGGACTGATGCGGCCGATTCGAGAGAGCGTCCACCGGCCGGAGCTATATGCCGGGAAGCTTGGCGCGCGCATGGATGAGATTGTAACGCCGGAGCTTGCCGCGCGTTTGATTGAACTGGAGGCACTGCACACGCGCGTGTTTTTAAATCAAGCCGATACGCCAGAGCGAGCGGCGTTTGGCGTGCGTCTGGCGGAGGCACTTTCGTGTCCGGTGTGCATGGGAGCGCTTGAGAAAGGGGATGTAGTATGCTTGTCTTAATCCGCGGAGCAGGCGATCTTGCAAGCGGCATTGCGCTGCGGCTCTACCGCGCGGGACTTTACGTTGTAATGACCGATCTTCCGCAGCCGACGGCGATCCGCCGCACAGTCAGCTTTTCACAGGCGATCCGTTTTGGCAGTACAACGGTAGAAAACGTGACGGCGGTGCTTACGCACTCACCGGTTGAGGCGCGCGCAGCGCTGCTGGATGAGAAAATTCCGGTTCTGGCCGACCCGGAGGCAAACTGCATTGCGTGGCTGCATCCCGATGCGGTGGTAGACGCAATTCTGGCAAAACGAAATCTTGGTACAAAAATCACCGATGCGCCGGTTGTGATCGGCGTCGGTCCGGGCTTTACGGCGGGCGTTGACTGTCACGCGGCGGTGGAGACGATGCGCGGTCATACGCTTGGGCGCGTCATCCGCGAGGGAAGCCCGCTTCCCAACACGAATATTCCCGGGCTGATCGGCGGATTTGCCGGTGAACGTGTGCTGCGTGCGCCGGATACCGGTATTTTCCGGCAGACGCTTGAAATCGGCGCAATGGTGCAGCCGGGAGACATTGCGGGAAGCGTGAACGGCAAGCCAATGCGCTGCACCATTGCAGGTGTTCTGCGCGGCATTCTGCCGGACGGCACGCCGGTGACGGTGGGGATGAAGTCAGGTGACGTTGATCCACGCGGCGATCAAAGTGCGTGCTATACAGCTTCGGACAAGGCTATTGGCATTGGCGGCGGCGTCTTACAGGCAATTTTGGAATACAGCGGCGTGCTGAAAGGCTGCCGCGGCGATAATTTTTTGGAATGCCAGGAGTGAGTGCAATGGAACAACAGGAACAGAGCATCAAGCTGACAAAGCTTGCAAAGTGCGCCGGGTGTGGAGCAAAGGTTGGTGCGGGCGTTTTGGCGCAGCTGCTGGGCGATATCCGCGTACACGCCGACCCAAATCTTCTGGTTGGCTTTGACAAGAGTGACGACGCGTCGGTTTACCGCATCTCTGACGAACTGGCGCTGGTGCAGACAGTGGACTTCTTTCCGCCGATTGCCGATGATCCGTATACGTTCGGCCAGATTGCGGCGACAAACGCGCTGAGTGATGTGTATGCCATGGGCGGCGAACCGAAGCTCTGCCTTAACATCATGGCCGTTCCAAGGGATATGCCGTCAGAGGCGGTGCATGAGCTGCTGCGCGGCGGCTATGACAAGGTTTACGAGGCGGGCGCGCTGATTACGGGCGGCCATTCGATTCTGGACGACGAGCCGAAATACGGTCTCGCCGTGACCGGCTTTGTGCACCCAGGCCATGTGCTGACAAACGCTGGTGCAAAGCCCGGCGATGTGCTGTTTTTGACAAAGCCGCTTGGCATCGGTATTTTGACCACGGCGGCAAAAGCAGACCTTTTGTCAGACGAGGGACGGGAACTTTCGCTGCGCCTGATGACCACGCTCAACAAGGCGGCGCGCGATGTGATGGTGCAGTATCGCGTTCATGCGTGCACCGACGTGACCGGCTTTGCGCTCCTTGGCCACGCGTGTGAGATGGCACAGGGGAGCGGTGCGGCGCTTGAGATTGACACGTCGAAGATTGCCGTTATCCCGGAGGCACTGGAGCTTGCACGGATGGGCATTTTACCGGAGGGAATGTACCGCAACCGCACGTTTGCCCAGCCGATGGTGGACGCGGGCGAGGTGGAGCTGGCTGTACAGGATGTGCTGTATGACCCGCAGACGGCGGGTGGGCTTCTGATTGCAGTTGACGCGGCAGATGCGGATGCGATGGAGATGGCGCTTACAGCGGAAGTTCCAGCGTGCCAGAGAATCGGACAAGTGTGTGAATATACAGGCGGCGCACGCATCCGCCTGCACTGAGGTGGCTTTATGAACCGTTATATTTTGACAAGCGATGACATCGTTCGCATTCTGCCGCCGAAAGACGGCGAGAGCGCCATGCTGGAGATTATATGCGGCCGGACGATGATTTTTTTTGAGCTGGCGCAGATCGAATCGGCTGCGCTGACGCATGACACGCTGACAGACAACGGCACTTGCGATGCGTTTCGTCTGATTGCGCCGGACGCGCTGCTTGGCGCGCAGCATGAGATCTATATTCCATGCACACGCGCGGGCTTTGACGCATTTTTCGCACAGCTCAAGATGTACGCGCCTGCGGCGCTCGACCTGTCGGCGACGGATGAATTTGTCCCGGAGCGGTGCGATCACAATGGAACGCGGCACAAGCATTCGTGAATCAAACAGCCTCTTTTTGCAGAGAATATTGCGGGGGGTAAATGTTATGAAGAAAAACAAAAAAGCACGCATTGACGCGGCGGTTGCGCCGCTGATCCCGCAGCCGAGCGGCACGGATCCGCAGGGCAGCTGGACAGGAAAGCCGCTGGAGGAGGCGGAAATACCAGTGCAGGATGCTGATGATCTGTAAAAAATACCGCATTCCGGAGCATCCGGAATGCGGTATTACAGCCTGTCGAAAAACCTCGTAGCGTTCCGCCGTTCACGGCGGAATAAAG
>CAKTUT010000014.1 GCA_934621665.1 uncultured Oscillospiraceae bacterium
ACAGCGCCAGCAGCACGCCAAGGGAAAACATGGCCGACACAACGGCAAACCAGCCGAGCGGACGGCGGGCGTGCTCCACGCCAACAGGGCGCAGAAGCGTAATGGGAGATTGCTGCATAGGGACTCCTTTCTGTTTGCGGCGCGCCGGAGGCACGGTTGCGGTATTACCGCATTTTACCGCATGCCGGTGCATGCCGACAACCCCTCCGTCAAAACCTGCGGTTTTGCCACCTCCCCTTGCACAGGGGAGGCTTTGGGCGGACAGCGTCGTCCGCCCCTACGGGTGCGGCGATAATCGTGAGCATGGGCGGACAGAGTCGTCCGCCCCTACAGGACGCAGCAAAATCGTGCGTGCAGGCGTTTACATACAAAGGAAATCGGGGGCATCTGCCCAGGCAAAGAATCAGCAGACAATGCGATAGCTTGCGCCGGGGGCGGGCGCCGCGGGCAGAATGATCGTCTCGCCCGACGAACCGAACGGCGTATAGGTGGGCGCGGTGGTATTGGCGGCGTTGACGGCGACCACACCGATGCGCGATTCCAGACCATCAAGCGCCGTATCAAGCTCACCCGCGCCGACCAGCACCAGACGCGTGAAATACTGCTCCAAGCGTCCTGCCAGAAAAAATTCAATACCGGCACTGCGCTGGGCGGGAATCTGGACGCTGAGCCAGTCGGTGATTACGCGCTGCAAATCGTGCGGATTTCGCACCTCGCGGAGCGTGAGCTCCTGCGCGGTGGGGATGAGAAAGCAGAATGTAACCGACTGCTCCAGAAGCTGCTCGGCAATGGCGATGGTAAAGGCCACGGCGGCGTTCTGCTCGGCGGGCGAGAGCGTGCCGTCCGGCTGCGCCGAAAGATTTGGCAGCAGCGCCAGATCATAGTGCGATGGGTCACTCGGCTCGCGGACGATCAGCAAATCATCAAACCGGCTGGAAAGCTTCCAGTGGATTGTGCGGATATCGTCGCCGGGGATATACTCGCGGATGTCAAAAAATTCACTGGGGTCGCTGCCGCGGCGGTTTTGCATCAGACCGTCGGCCTGCGGCCTGCCGGACGCGCTTTTAGACACCAGCAGCCGCAGCTGCGCGGGCGAGGGATAAAGCGTGGTTAAAATCGGGGCAAACGGCTCGGCACGCATGGACGCAAGCTCCAGAAAGCCCCATACGTGGATGGCGAGGCAGGTAATGCGCGTCTGGCCGCAGAATGCGGCGGGAAGCGATGCCTCATAGGTGGTGGCGGATTTGCCGCGCAGCGGCAGCAAAAAGCGCTGGCTCTGCGTAACGCCGAACATATCGCTTGCAAGCTCCAGCTCCACCACCGCCTCCTTGGCGGCAAGCAGATAGCCGGGATGCGTGGCGCTGAGCGTAAGGAGTATATCGCCGCCGGCGTGCGTGCCGGGGTTGAGCGACACATCGAAGTGCAGCCGCTTCAGATCTGCGCGCAGAAGCGCCGACATAAGCAGCGGCAAAAGCGCAAGCAGCACCGCAGCCCACAGCAGCATGGGCTTGCTGAAGAAAAACAGCAGCACCAGAATCACGACAAAGGTCAGAACATGGCTGACCTTATGATGCACACGGAGCATCAGCGTGCCGCCTTTCCGTCGGGACGGACGGTTTTCAGAAGCTCGGCCAAAAGCGCTGGGGCGGTGATGCCGTCTACGCGCGCCTGCGGGCGCAGAACAAGACGGTGGGCACAGACATCGGCAAAGACCTCCTGAATGTCCTCGGGGACGACATAGTTTCGCTCGTGCAGGATGGCCGCGGTGCGCGCCATGCACACCAGCGCCGCCACGCCGCGCGGCGAGACGCCGAGCTCAACGAGCGAATGCGCGCGCGTGGCCTCGCACAGGCGGATGGCATAGGCCAGAACCGGCTCAGACACGCGGACAGAGGACAGATAGTTCTGCACCTCAAGGATATTCTGGCCGTCGGTGATCGGTCTGAGATCGTCCAGCGGATTGTGATAGCGCTGGGCGTTTAGAATCTGCATCTGGCTTTCCAGCGACGGATAGCCGATGGAAAGGCGCACCATAAAGCGGTCAAGCTGCGACTCGGGAAGCGGCTGCGTGCCCGGCGCGCCAAGCGGGTTCTGCGTGGCGATGCAGATAAACGGCGAGGGAAGCGGGCGCGTCACGCCGTCAACGGTGATGGTGTGCTCCTGCATGACCTCAAGCAGTGCCGACTGCGTTTTGGGCGAGGTGCGGTTAATTTCGTCGGCCAGCAGCAGCTGGCAGTTGGCCGCGCCGTCGCGGTACTCAAAGCAGTTTTTCCCCCGGTTATACATGGTAAAGCCGGTGATGTCGGACGGGAGCGTATCGGGCGTAAACTGGATACGGCTGTGCTTGAGACCAAGCACGCGCGAAAAAGCCAGCGCAAGCGTGGTTTTGCCAACGCCCGGGCAGTCCTCCAGCAGCACGTGGCCGCCGGCGTAGATGGTCATGAGCACCTTTTCTATAATTTCGTCCTTGCCGATAAAGGCCTTACTGACCTCCGCGATGATCTGTTTGGATTGTTCAATAATCATAAGTTTCTTCCTCTTCGTTTTGGTCAGCCGGGTTTTCTTCGTCAAAGCCGGGGAGACTTCCTGTCTCCGGCGTATCCGGGGTGGCGGGAGCGCCTGTGTTTCCGCCGCCCGTGGTTTCGGTGCTTGCGCCGGTGGAGAGCGCCGCGTTCAGGCCGATCATATCGCCGGGCGAGGTGATCTGCTCCATGCCAAAGATCAGGCGCAGGCGGTTTTCCGCCGCCATGAGGCGGAGGGCAACCTCGGCCTCAATTTCCCCGGCGGTGGGTTCACCGCTTTGCGAAAGCTCGTTTGTGACGGCGGCGCGCAGCTGGCCGATGTCATAATAGCCCGCCATGGGCAAAATCCACTGGCCAATGTAGATGCTTTGCAGATCGCCGCCAAAGAAGCCAAGCAGCTGGAAGTGAAGCCGGCTGTCGTCAACGCCGAACGAATATGGCGTCCCGACGGTAAAGCCCGTCAGCTCCGGCGGGACATCCGAGAACGTGACGACCGTAAGCGACTCGCTCTCCACACCCGCAAACGCGCTGTCTGCAATGGTGGCAAGGCCGCTGTCCAGCGAGACGGTTTGCAGGCTCTTGCTGCGCGCGAATGCGCCGGGGGCGATATGCGTCAGCGTCCAGCCGTTCGGCAGGCCAAGGCTGCTGCTGTAGAGCGAGGCGCTTGTCAGATTCGGCGTGGTTTTTACCAGCGTGTATTCTGGCTGAAGCGCCATGGGGTCGTTATTTTCACTTCGGATGTGATAAATCTCAATCGGCGCACCGGCCGGCTCCAGACCAAGCATTGTGCGCAGGTAATTTTCGGCCGTAAGCAGCCGCTGCTCCAGAACGTCGTCCACCTCGTCGTCGGTGGGCATTTCCCAGGTGTCAAATAGAATTTCCAACTGAATGGCGTTCCACAGGTTTTCATAGGCGGTTGTGTCATAGGTTTCGACGTAGCCGGTCATGGGATAGCGCCACTCCCTGAGATAGTTCAGGTAATCATCGCCGGTCGCCGGGAAGAAGTCGTCGCCGAGATAGATGCGCAGCGACGCGGCCTCCTGCTCCTGCGTCAGCTCATAGTTGAAGCGGAACGGGATGCCGTAGTCCACGGTCAGCGTGGGCGGTACGGTATTTGTAAAATACAGCGCGCGGAGCGAGTTACAGCCGGTGAAGATTCCGGCAAAGGGCGAGGCGCTGCCGTCAAGCGAACCGAAATAGACCGATTCCAGCAGCGGACAATTCAGAAACACGTCGTGTCCCATGGACCACAGATCGGGCAGGTGAAGAGCACCGCCGAGCATGGAGTTTGCGAACGTGCCGATGCAAAGGCTGCTGAAGCCGGACGGGAACGAGACGGTATAGCCGGTCTCCGGGCCGAGCGTGTCGGCAAAGGCATAGTTAAATGCAATTGCGGTTTGCTCGGGGAGCGTCACCACCGCGTCCATGGTCTTGCCGCTGCGAAGCAGCAGGTAGGCTACGCCGTCGTCATCCACACCAAAGACCGCACGGTTCGTCTCGCCGATTGGGAGCATCTGATAGGTGTTCAGATCATCCACGCAGGTCCAGTTGGACGAGTAGCCAACGCCGCTGTCCGGCGCAAACAGATAGCCGAAGCAATTTGCGCCGTATTTGGCGTCGGTCAGCGTGAAGCGGTCAGACTCCGGCCACGAAAGGACCGCGGCGTTGGAGGCGATAAAGCGGAGCGAGTCGCAGCCGTCGAATACACCCTCGCCGAGGGTCAGCGAATCATGCGTTTGCATCACCACGCCCTCCAGCGCGGTACAGCCGGCAAAGGCATTTGCGCCGACGGACGAAACCGTTTCGGGCAGCGTGACCCATTTGAGCTGTGTGCAGTCCGCAAAGGCGTTTGCGGCGATGGACGTGATAACGAGGCAGTCGCCCGCATCGTCGCAGACCTCGCCGGTAAACTCGACCAGGTCGGACGGCGCGGACAGAAGCGTTGTGCCATCGTCGCTGATGTAGTAGGTGTAGCCGTCAATCGGCTCGCCGAGCAGGATGACGCGGACAGCGGGGTCAGCATCGGCGCGCGCCCGGTCATACTGCTGCTGCGTCGCACACAGAATGCTTCCGACAGACGAGCCGTCAAGGCTTCCCGCCGGGAACGAGACAATCGAGCCGTCGGACGGCAGGATGATGGTTGCCGCACCGGAAAGCTGCGAAAGCGCACCGGGCTCGACGGCAGACGTGCCGGACGGAAGCGTAATATTTCCGCCGGGTGCGTCGATAACCAGACGGACAGAGCCCTCGCGGCTGATGATCACGCCGTTTTTTATCGTATAGGCCGTATCGGGCATGTCGGATGCGGCCACGTAGACCGGGTATTTTGAGAACGCCGCGGCGTTTTCGGTCAGATAATCCGTCACCAGCGAGCCATCCATGATAAACGTGCAGCCGGCGTTGACGGTTTCGGGTGTGATGGTGGGAAGCTGGTCAAGCGATGTGCCCGCCAGCGTGACGGTTTGCAGCGAGTTGTGCGCGGGAATCTGAACCGAGGCGACCGTGGACGGTACGCTCAGGCTCGTCATACCGAGCGGAATGCCCAGAATTTGTGTGACAGCGTGGTTCATCAGCACGCCGCCAATGGCACGCAGGGCGGGATTGCCCTCTGAGACGCTGTAGCTCTGGTTGACGCGCAGCGTATCGCTGGTTGTGTTGACATAGAGCACCGTGTCGGGCAGAATCAGCTGATCAACCGTGAGCAGTGCGCCATCGTCAATGTTGACGGCCTGCACGTATTTTGGCACCTGCAGCCGTGAGAGGGAAACCGGCGCACGCGAATCCGTACCGGTTTTCGTGTAGTTGGTCAGCGTTTGCAGCGGGGAGAAGCTCTTGCTGCTGCCGGGAACGTTGGAGGCGGATACGTCATAGCTGGAATCAATGAACACATATTGCAGCATGACGGTATACGCCGGGTTAAGCGCGACCGGATCGGCCGGCTCAAGCACGTGGCGGCCGGGTGTGGAGACGGTATAGAACCACGGGACGAGCTTGCCGTTTTCCCGCCAGCCGGGGAAGAGCGACGGGAGCGCTTCGCGGACGGAGAGATAGCTTGAGACAAAACGCAGAAGCGGGAGCGTATCGCCCGTTTCCAGATACTGTGCCGTGGGGTCGGTGTTCAGAATGTCCTCGGCCTTGATCGTGGCGTTTTCCTCGGTCAGGGCGTTTTTCAGAACGTAGACGCAGTTGCCTGCCACGACATAGTCAACGATGCGCTCGGTCCACTCGTCGGATTTTGCCGTCAGACGGTAGTAGACGCGGATTTTCATCGTGTTGTCCGCCGCGCCGGTGGGAATGGTGGCGGGGAAGTCGGAAACCCAGCTCTCGCCGCCGTCAAAGCTGACCGCGTCGATGCGGACGTACACATTCAGTGCGTCCGAGTCCCACAGATACAGCGTGCCGTCCGTGCCGGTGACGTAGGTGTCAAGCGCGCTGAAAATGACCGATGGGTCAATCGACTGGCCGGTATAGAGGAGGTTTTTCGGGTTGAGCAGCGGCTTTCGAATGACGACGCTCTCGTCTGCCTGCCCGCCCGTGCCGCCGCCGGGAAGCGTGGGGAGAATGTCCTCGGTATACTTGCCAGTGGTGAAGAAAAAGTCGTCGCTGGGGTTATTTTTATCGGGGGTGGGATCTTTGGCGCTGTCGGCGAAGCCGCTGTCCGGTGTGGGATCGGGCGTGGGCGTCGGATCAGGATTCGGCGTGGGATTTGGCGTTGGCGTGGGGTTGGGACGGGTGGAGGGCTCAGTATCGGCGGTTTCGCCGCTGCCGCCGCCAATGCCCTCGCCAGTTCCGGTCCCGCCGCCGGAGATCACGACGTCCGCGTCTGCGGGATTGTCGGAGATTATATAACCGCCGCCGGTGGTCGTTCCGCCGCCGGAAATGGTGGGATCTTCGCGGACAATCAGGTTGGTGACGTTATCACCGGCAGGCGTTTGCTGATCCTGCTGGAACAGATAGCTGTCGGACTGGCCGGGGGCAGGACCCTTTTCCTCGCCCGCGTTGTCCGACTCCCAGAATGCGCTGTCGGACGACTGATTTCCGTCCAGACCGGAGACGGCGCTGGAATCGGGGAAGAGAATCTGGTTATTTTGCAGCGTGCGGTTTGCGCCGGACGGCTGGAACGCCGTGCCGTTTTTATAGTCGGAAACCAGCCTTGCTGCGCCTGCGATAACGGCAAGCGCCGTGACGAGCGAAATCAGAAGCTTACGAACGAGCGGGTTTTTCACGCGGCTGCCTCCTTTCGCGGACGTTATCCTGCAGGATGCGCCAGAGCGCGTTAAAATCAACCGGCTTTGCCAGATGGCCGTTCATGCCGCTTTCGCGCGAGAGCCGCTCGTCCTCAACGAACGCGTCGGCGGAAAGGGCATAGATGGGAATTTCCTTTGCGTCGGGGCGGTTGAGCGCGCGGATGGTGCGCGCAGCCTTGCGGCCGTCCATGATGGGCATCTGGATATCCATGAGAATGATGTCGTAATAGCCGGGCGACTGGGCGCAGAAGCGGTCAACGGCCACCTGGCCGTTTTCGGCCACGTCAACGGCCGCGCCGCGCTGCGACAAAATTTCCACGGCGATAGCGGCGTTGACCGCGTTGTCCTCGGCCAGCAGCACGCGGCAGGGAAGCGATGTGGCCGGCTGCTCGGGGGCGGCCGCTTCCGGCTGCGCCTTGTGCGGAATTTCCTGCGGCGCAGCCACCGGCAGCGACAGGAAAACCGTAAAGTCAGAGCCTTTGCCGGGCAGACTCTCTACTACAATCTGGCCGCCCATGAGCTTGACCAGCTGGTCGGAGATGGCCATGCCAAGACCTGTGCCGCCATAGCGGCGGGTGGTGCTGGCGTCCTCCTGCTCAAAGGGGCGGAAGATGCGGCTGATAAATTCGGGCTGCATACCGATGCCGGTATCGTGGACGCGGAACATGAGATCCACCATGCCGTCGCGCAGAAGCATCTGGCGGATGGTGACGACAACCTCGCCCTGCGAGGTGAACTTGACGGCGTTTGACAGGAAGTTGATGACAACCTGACTGATGCGCAGCTCGTCGCCCACAACCCACTGCTCGGTGATGCCGTCAAGATTGACGGCGTAGGCAACGCCCTTTTCATGGAGCGTGCCGGCGAACATATCGCGCAGGCGCTCGGCAAACGCGCCAAGGCTGAACGGCCGGAGCTCCAGCTCAACCTTGCCGGCCTCGATACGCGACATATCCAGAATGTCGTTGATGAGCGTAAGCAGGTGCTCCGACAGCTCGTCGGCCTGCTTGAGGTACTGCATGGCGGGATGGCCGGGCGTGAGCTTGCCCTCGGCCAGCATCAGCATGCCGGAGATGCCGTTCATGGGTGTGCGGATTTCGTGCGACATCCGGAACAGGAAGCTGGATTTAAACTGGCTGGCGGCCTCGGCCCTGGCAAGGAGCGCTTCGTATGCGGCCTCTTTTTCGTGCGCCTCCGTTTGGTGGAGGAAGAAAAACAGATCGTACTGGCCGTCGGTGCTCCGCTGGAGCGACGCGCGAATCCAGTCGCCGTTTTTCATCGGCAGGTCGGCGGTCAGACTGCTTACGCCGTCCCACGCCTGATAGTCGCGCCAGAGGCGGCGCGCAAGCGCCTGATCCTTGAGGTTCAGCAGGAGTGTTTGCAGATCGGTCTGAAGCGCTTGCAGCGTTGTGCCAAGCATCTGCTCCAGATCGCCCGCGGCATAGACCGGCATCTGGTCGCTGCGGCGAAGAACGATGCACAGGTTTGTATTGCGGCGCGAAATCTCATCCAGAACCAGCTGCTCCATAGACGAGAGGCGGTGCGGGGAACATGCGGCCTTTGCGCGCGGCCGCCGGCGCAGCGTGGGCAGCACGCCAAGCAGAATCAGCGCCGCGGCCAGCTCAATACAGCCGATTACAATCAGATAAAACTGCGCGCCAAGCGACGACAGCGTTTCGGTAATGACACCCATGGAGACCTCCAGAAAGATTTGACAGACCGGTCAATAAGCACGACAAACACGCCCTCCGGTGTCCCGGCGGACGTGCAGAACTCATTTTTGCGTTGTGAATGATGCGAAGCGGTGTTTATATTCTGTTAAAATTATAAACGCGAAAAGGCGTGAAAGCAATTGTGAATTTGGATAAAAATTCCGGAATCAGGCGGAAAATTACAGGGTCGTCCGCCCCTGCAAGGCACGTCCGCATGCGGGCGCATTCCAAGCTTAAAAAAGCGCCCGCAGACGTTCATCTGCGGGCGCCAGCCTGTCGAAAAACCTCGTAGAGTTCCGCCGCGCACGGCGGAATAAAGTGTGAATCCGTTTTGCCCGGCGGCGTGTACGTCGGGCAAAACACACTACGTGCCGCAAGTGTGGAATTTGTGCGCAATTCGCGCACAAATTATGCGCGCAGCGGCACGCAGTCTTTTTCAAACGCGAACCCAGCGGAGCGGATCGCGTTTGAGAGCTTGTCAAAAATACTTTTTTGACAAGCTCACGCCCGCAGACGTTCATCTGCGGGCGCGTTTTCAGGTCAATTTAAAAGCTTACTTTTCAGCCTTGATGGCGGCCTGGGCGGCAGCAGATATATCAAGGAAATGACTTCGTAAGTCAGTCAATACTTTTGCACGGCATATTTAGGCGTACCTTGATGCATTCAGAACAATTATTATCAGTAGCAACTTCTAGGACTCTACAGGAGTATGTCATACCTTTTTGAATGCGTTCAGTAATGGGTTGACTATAATAGCGTGGAATATACCCCAGAAGTTCTCCTTGTGCGGTCAGCACTTGAATAGCAAATTGGTCATACTCATTTTGTGGTTCCATCTCAAGTCGTAACAGATCGTCAGCATGAACAGCCGGACGAAGTTCGCAGCAGTTTCCGTTACATGCAGCATGATGTCTAATGCCTACTACATAGAAATCACGCTCAATAGTTTCTTCATCTGAGAAAATGGGATCTACAAATTCATAGGTGTCGATTGGCAGCCGTGCGCCACTTTTGCGAAGCAACTGAAACTCGTCGAATTCACTTAATTCGTACTTTTCCAGAATTTTTTTGATATCTCGACGCTTTCGGTCAGGTAGTCTACTCGAAAAAATAGGAAATAGGTTTTCACTTTCATAGGTGCTATCCAGTTCTGGAAACGCCTCTAAAGGTTCCCAGCCGGCCTTTGCTGCATCCGTTGCTGTCTCAAAATATGAAAAGTTATAGTTTCCGTTATGACTCAGCTTTCCAATTGTATAGTTTTTTCTTGTTTTGGGGTCTTTCCAAATCAAGAACAGATAATTATTCGTTGCCATTAAGATGATCCTTTCCAGCTAAAATTTGCTCTAACAGTTCCACTTTTCTGCAAAGGTAGCGATAAATCAGCCGCTTTTTTGCTTCGCTTAAATTGGTTTCTGGATATTGTTCTAATAAAGCATTGACTGCATCAGGTGTTAAAATACGAATGAAATTTGAAGCAGTTTTCGTCACAATGTCCGGATATTGAAACAGTAAATAACGCACTACATCGGAATGGGTGGGACGGTTTTTCGTTGTGCCATCAATACGGATGATTGATTTTGATTTTGAATCGACTAATGCATTAAATCGTCTAATGTCTTTTCCGTCATATGCAGCAAGCTGACTTTCATTCACATAGCAGCACAAAGATGAACCGTTATCATACAGCGGACAGCGTCTAAGACGAATTGCATGCCGATCTGTAGATACTCTTGCAAGTAATCCCCAATTGCTTTGGTGGCGATCTGCGTTTCCAATCAGATAGTCAAAGAGCATCATTTCAATCCAAATCTTTTTTGGAACGATGTCAGGCACAGCCTGAAAAATATGCTCTATGCAGTAATAAAGATTACTGCCCTCATCTTGCATGGTTTCGGCATTGAATTTCGGATATTTACCAGAAATAAAGTTGATGCCTTCGCATAGTGCTTCATCCTCTTGACGTACTAGGTAGCTCATGCTGCCAATACGTCCATCTCGTTGTCCAATGTCTACTTTTGCGGTAGGAATTCCAATCTGTTCGCCCAGCTGGTGTGCAAGGTGTTCTGAAACGTGCTCAGTCGTTTCTTTACCATCTTTCGGATCTATCTTTGGATATTTGAAAAGACCGATCTGTCCGGAAGTTGAAATAAGCCAAATCTTTTCACTGCGGCCACTGCCCGCAGCAAAACCATCGTATTCATTCCAATCACTAAAGTCAATGATATCGAACATGTTTTTCTACTCACCTCTGTCGTAAGCGTTTAACTTGTCTATTAGCGCCTGCATTTCTTTCGATGAATCTAGGTATCCAGACTGTTGCATTCTATTGTATTCTTTTGGAAATGCGCGGAGAAGCTCATATTCTTCAACAGATAATACGACTGCAACAGGAGCGTTATTTTTGATTACAAGAAGAGTTTCACCATTTTTTACTCTGGAAAACAGGGGTGATGCTTGCCCCCTATTGAATTGCGTAATTGATACAAGCTTTTTCGAAACGCCTGATATATCCAAGAGGAAAATCCTCCCTTTAATGAGTTCTTAATAATTATTATATGGTAATAATGTAAATAAGTCAATTTATTTTATTGTAAATTATAATGTTTATTTACATTATAACAAGAAAAAAGTGACATAGCTTGCAAGAAGCCATCAAAGCTGAACATCCTGATAGACTTGCAAGCTATGTCTAAAAACAAGTTCTAATAACGAAAAACTTTTGTAAAGATCGGCCACACAAAGCTTTTACGAATCGGTAATATCAAAGTCTTTGATCCAGCAGGTATCAAAGCGATCATCGCTGTCGCTTATGCAATACAGACGCTCCGTGATTGTCCGGATTTTCATCAGCGATGCGTTTTGCGCTGCATCTTCGGCTGTCATGGTGTAGAACGGCTCGTAGTCATACCAGTCGAGAGATTGATCGACAACGTGGTAAAGATCAAATGTCACGGTGTAGTACATCCTGTTATCCGGTTCTTCTTCGATAGAGTTCACAATGGCAACATACGGATCATAGAGTTCAGGAGACTGTGTATAAAACAGCGTGTCAGTTGACAAAAAGACACCGTGCGTCTCGTCCAGCTCGTTGTAGTCCGGCTGGAGGCCAAAGAAATCCGACAAGACAGTATTGGCATTCCCAACAGACAGCGCATATACCAATTGATCCTGTTTTCTGGAAATATCCAACTTTGTTGGATCATTGGCAGCGAGATAACCGGCAGCAAAGAACAGAAGCTCATCGAGGCGGCTCGAGCGGAGCGAACTGATTCCGAATTGTGCCAGCATGCTTGCTCTGTAATTCAGTGCATAGCGTTGATCGGCGCCCAGTTCATCAAGCATGTTATACGTCCAGTTTTGGTCTAGGAACTGCGAAAATGCCCAGTCGTTTATGGTTGCCGGATTGCCAACCCATTGCGAAGCATCAAATTTGCGAATGGGTGCGAACTCCAGCGGCACATATGAGGTATCTGTTTCGGCAGAATTGCCGCTGAATGCTTCGATAGATGTTAACTCACCGTCCTGATAGACCACGAGCGAAAGCGTTGCCTGAGACCCATTATCTACGATGCTCAGGAGCGCGCAGTAGGATGAAATGGGGTAAAGTTCGGTATATGCGCCCTCCAGCGATCCAAGATACACGGTATTGTCGTCTTCGAGGCTGTAAATATCATATCTTGCGCTGGACTGAGACGTCCCCGTTTTGACAATCAATTCCGAGTTGCCGTCGGCGGTCATATCGAACAGGGCGTATGTGGCTGCGGGGAACGTTTCAGCGACCTCTGCCAGAACATCCTCATACGAATTCCCCTTATAAATCTGCGAGGCAGGATCAACGGAACTAACATCTGATACATTCTCGTTGTACTCAGGTACGGAATCGGCAGATTGATGATCGCTTTCCTCCGGGAGTGTGGCAGCGTTATTTGCATGATTCTGTTGCTGGCTCGAGGAGGCATCAACGGTTGCAGCCATGGTTGGTGTCTCTGCGGCAATATTCTTTTTTGCATTCCGCTGTACGATAAGCAGGACGCTGGCAGCAGCGAGCAGGATCACGATGCATGCTTGAAGTGCCGGCATGACGGGCGTTTTCCCATTCGGCATATGTTCTTTGAAAATTTGGGGATGAAAGATGTTCCCACGTATCGTCAGTGTGTTCCATGCGCTTTTGAGTTCACGGCGGAGTCCAAGTAAAACAATGCCAACAATCGTCAGAATTGCGCAGAGATAGACATCGACATCAAATACAGCGAGCAGAATGATACCGACGATGATCAGAATTGCTGCCGAAATAGCCATGCAGAGATTCCATGACACATAGGCTCTGGCTTTTTTAATATTGCCCGGTGTGCAGGCTGTGATGGCATCCAAATATTGAGAAGAGCTGCTGGTTCGGCCTTTTTCTTTGATATATGCAATCGCTGCGTCCTTTTGCGTCTGATCTTCAATGTCTGTTTTTAGATAAAGATTATCAAATATTTCGCCGTCTTCGGCCGACCAGATCTCTTCAATACGACTCTGCACCTTTTTCAGATACAGTGTTTTGATTTTCTCTTGCGCGTCATAGGCGCGGATACGATCCAGCATGGCATCACACGTTTTTTCATCAGCAGCTTGATAGTTGGTACACAAGCGAGCAACGCAGTCACTTTCCAACTGATCCAGTGTAGCACTTTCTGAAACACCCATGGCCTCCATTTTGAAGAGAATGCGCTGCTTGGCAGCCTCGGCGGCTGGTGTATTGGCTTTCGCCTCTGCACTATATTCCTGTGCAATGACCTTTTCACTTTCTTCGGGCGTAAACGAGACATGATACTCCGCGCCGAGCTGCCAGATCAGATGCTTCTTTATGATGGCCTGCTTGTTATGTTCTCGCGCGTCATATTGACGGAATTTTTCCAGAATTGCAGCATTGGACGGGCGATCCTCTAAGACATAATCTGCGACAAGGCGCTCCAGACAATCGCATTCCAATGTATTGAGCGTTTCGCTTTCCTGAATCCCCATTTCATCCATCAAGGCCAGAATCCGCGCTTTTGCTGCCAATGCTTTTGTTTCGTCATGCTTTGCGTCAGCTGGATATTTATCGTTAAGAACTTCATTCACAAGAGAAGAGAAATCAATACCATAGAACTTTGCAGCATTTAACACATTGCGACGTTCTGAATGATATTTTAAAAAGATGAATTTCAAAAGTGGAATTGAAGTTGGCAATGCGCGAAAAGATTCAACGAGAAGATCTGGCGCCTTTTCCGGAATACGCATTGCGTTTTCTAAAAGTGCATTTGAACGTTCAAAATTGAATGTATTATCAATGCAATCTGATTTGTACTTACGAATTATGTCGGCATGTGCTACAAATGCGTCTGCAAGGCAGTTTAAGATTGTTTCGGTCAAAAGTTCACAAGTATCGTTATTTTGATATAGCGCAGATTTGGAACTGGCGGCAGAAATAGACGAGCCGATATTTCCAATGGTATTAGCTACAGTATGCCCTGCGCCAGTTACAGCGTTAATCGTTCCAGCCATGAACATTCCTCTCAAGGAACCGCGGAGGCCAAAGCCACCGCCAGACACTTTTCCACGGCATTGCTTGCGTAGCTCACGATATTCTGCTTCTGCATTCTTCTTTTCGTCAATGCTCTTCAGCATGCTGCTAAGTTTTCCAATCATAGAATGCAAATCTGCCAAATCTATGCATTGCACATGATGAGTGTTTTTTCCAATATCATAGATTCCAACTTCCAGCAGTTGATTGTACAATACCCCGTCAATATATCTACCAATCAGGTTATCTGCCTCAACCTCACAGTTGTCTAGGACTTTGTTCAATGAACCACAACTGTGATACCACTTCTGAAATTCTGCCTCTACGACATCGGATGCCTTCCCATGCAGTAGCATCAACTGTATATATCGATCTTGTGCAGCGGAAAATGATACACATTGTCCGAAAAGAATATGTTGGCTCATAAGCATCCCTCTTTCCTTTTGTTTCTCTATCTACAATATAACGTATATTCGTTATAAATTCAACATTTAAGTACGCCAAATATAATCTAACGGCATTTCGTCATTCCGGGTAAAATATAGTTAATATATTCTGGAGGACGAGCTATGCAGGAATTTCCCGTGATCGCGCGAATCAAAGAATTATGCAGTGCGCGAGGTTGGACATATTATCGTCTTGCCAAGGAAAGTGAAATCACATACTCCACATTAAGCACTATGTTGAACAAGGAGAATATGCCGTCAATCCTGACTTTGGAAAAGCTCTGTAAAGGGTTTGGTATTTCGCTGTGCCAATTCTTTGCGGATGACAACGGTTGGTCGGCATTGAGCGACGAGCAAAAAACGCATATCGTACAATGGTCACAGCTCGATGAAAAAAGTAAAATCGCAGCGGAGCGTTATATTGCGTTTCTGCTGCATGAGCAGCAAGCGCACTGATAGAAATGAAGTATTGAGGGATATAGGAGTGCAGCTCCCATATCCCTCATTTTTTATTTCATCCTTGCCTGTTCGAGTACATACTGGCGCACGGCATCTCTGGGGATCAGCCAATTCCGGCCGTTTTTGTAGGCTTTGAGCTTACCGCTGTTCAGCAGCTCATAAAGCGCATTTTCGCCGATTCTCAAGGCTTCTGCGGCCTCACCCGGCGAGAGAATATCTGCGTATTCTTCAAACATTACAGCGCCTCCTTTCGGGCGGCATCCTTTCTGCGGAGGATGCAGTCGTCAGGATCGGCTGTGCAGTCCTTACATAAGCAGCCGCAAGGATAGCTGCGTCTCTTTTTCTGGCGCTTCTTCGGTGTATACATCCCAAGCTGAATCAGCTGCTGGCAGGTTGCGATTTCTCCGCGCCCAAGCTCCAGCGCAATCTCGCTGATTCCAAAGTTCATGTTAAACAATTGTCTAGCCCGCTCTTTTTCTTCATGGCTCCAATAGTTCCCACTGTGGATCGGGCCGTCTGCGCTCTCGCGCAAATTTTTTAATTCCATTCGTTGTGGATCAGTCATAATCTGACCTCCTTATTTTATTTTTACTGGGATGTTCGATTGTTTTTTCTGAAATCATCGTAAAAAGCCGTATTTTCAACTGCATATTATCTCCATGAGGCCGCTCGGAAGAAATTCCGGGCGGCTATTTTGATTTGCGAGGAGATTTACAATGCGAGAATACCATGCGTGCAGCATCTGCGGGCGAAAATACGCAGAGGAGGAGTTGACATTATTTGCAGGCGATTATTTCTGTGAGTCCTGTCTGGAGGAAGAAACCGTCGTTTGTTCGGACTGCGGCGAGAGAATCTGGGCAGACCAAAATGCCGGAAATGGCAGCCGGCCGCTCTGCCAGCGATGCTATGAGCGCCACTACACGAATTGCGAACGGTGCGGCGCGGTCATTTCAAACGACGAGGCGTGCTATCTGGACGATTGCGATGATCCTTACTGTGAGTGCTGCTATCATATCCTGCAAAATCAGGTCATTCACAACTATGATTATCGCCCCGAACTGCATTTCTATGGAGCAGGACAGCAATTTTTCGGTGTGGAGCTGGAGATCGACAAGGGCGGTGAGCTTGCCAGCAATGCCGAGAAGATTCTGGCCGTCGGAAACCGTGATGCAGAGTACTTCTATTGCAAGCATGATGGGAGTCTGGACGACGGCTTTGAGATTGTCAGCCACCCGGCGACAGCGGAGTATCATCTGACCCATCTTCCGTGGAAGGAGGTCATGGCCGAGGCCGTTTCCCTTGGCTACCGCTCCCATCAGGCTTGTACTTGCGGTTTGCACATCCACATCAGCCGCAGCAGTTTTGGAGCGACGGAGGCCGAGCAGGAGGCGGCCATCGGGCGGCTGCTGTTCTTTGTGGAAAAGCACTGGAATGAGCTTCTGAAATTCAGCCGCCGCACAAATCGTCAGCTGGATCGCTGGGCGGCGAGATATGGCTATAAGGATACGCCAAAGGAAATGATGGATCAGGCCAAGAGCTATCACTATGGCCGCTATACCTGTGTCAATCTGACGAACCGTGATACAGTCGAAATTCGCATTTTCCGCGGTACGCTCAAATATACAACCTTGGCTGCGACAATCCAGCTGACACATCGGCTGTGCAGTCTGGTAACGGCGCTGACCGATGAAGAGCTTCGGTCGCTCTCGTGGTCAGAATTCATTGTGTCCGTCCGGGAACCGGAGCTGATCCAGTATTTGAAAG